>DASVCM010000093.1:0-5720 GCA_036381635.1 Lacipirellula sp. | reverse complement strand
GACTGCTCGAAGATGTGGCCGAGGATGTCGACGTCGATGAGCTGGCCGCGGTCGTCGGCGCTGGCGACGGCTTGCTGGGCGGGGCGGTAGTCGTACTTGCCGAGGTTGTGGAAGAATTCGCAGACCTGATCGGAGACTGTTAGGTCGTCGAGTAGAGGATCATCGGCAAACAGGCCGCCGTTGTAGGCGTGGATCCCCAGGGCAGCGCTGCCGCGGTTGATGTGCTTGAACAAGCCGCGGAAGTTATGCCAGATGGGCTTGGGTTCGGCTTCATACTCGTTGCGACTTTTGAATGCTTTTTCGATGGTGTCGACAGGCAGCAGGCCGCGGTCTTCGGCGAAGGCGACGAACAGGACGCGGTCGAGCAGCTTTTGCGTCGAGGCGAGTAGCTCTGGGCGCGGGACTTCGGGGTTGTCACGGCTTAGCTCCTCGAAGGCGTCCTGCCGCATGTCGGCGTACTGGACGTAGTACTTCTTGGTGAGCTGGCGGCCGACCTTTTCGGACTCGGCCAGCAGGTCGTACAGGTGGCAGCGGCCGTCGAAGGGGACGACGCGGCCAGCGCCAAGCAGGAAGACGAAGCGGCGGAGCGTCGGCTCGTCGTCGTAGAGGTGATAGGTGTCGAACCGCTCGTAGGTGTGCTGGTCGGAGCCTTTGTGGTAGAGGCGCGTTTCGCGGGTGGAGGTGACGATGATCCAGTCGCAGGGGAGGTTGATCGCGTAGCGGTAGCCCTGGTCGACGGCCGACATGCGGCGGCCGGCGTAGGCGCGGTCGAGGGGGTCGCGGGGGCCTTTGCCTTCGAGGGCGACGACGAAGCGATGCTCACCGTTGAAGTCCCCGAGGACGGCGTCGGCGAATTTGCCGTCGACCTCGACGTGGCGTTCGACGGAGATCGTGTACCGGTTGCCGCCGCTGGCCGGGCCGGTGTAGCCGAGCAGCGTCTCGAAGAAATCGTGCAGAAAGCTCGGCAGGATTTCCGACTCGCGGAAGTTGTTGATCCGCTCGGCACGGATGAGGTCGGCCCAGTGTTCTAGCTTCGGCCGGAAGTGCTCGACGTGCGGCGGGAGCGTGAAGGCGTCGACGTGCGGGCGCAGCACGTCGGGGCGGAAGAGGGGTTTGGCTTCGACGGGCATCGGTTCTCTTGGGGTGGGAAGTTGCGGCTTTATACCATAGGCGCCGCGGCGCCTGCATTGGCGGTCGGCCGGCGAGGTTCGCGCGGCACACCTCACCTTTCCCGCCAGGAAGCGGGCCAGGAAGAGGGAGAGTTGAGTCGCCAGGCTCATGGCGGGGAAGTTATTATTGGCTTCGGCTCAACTTTGCCTGCCTGCGCAGCTTACCTAAGCGGCCTTTTGGGCCGGTTTGCGGGTTAGTTCGGTTGAAATGCCGATTCGGAATGCGAGGGGAGGGCGGCAGGGTTCAGGGTTCAGGGTTCAGGACTTCGAGTGAGCCTTTTCTGTCCCTCGTCCCCTGACTCCTATTTCCGGACGCTGCCGGCGGTAGCAAAGCAATCCCTCCCCTAGCCCCTCCCTTCGAGGGAGGGGGATTTCGTCACGACTCAGTATCGAGCATATCCGTATGGCTGCCCACATGGCCCGCGATGGGCGTCGTCGTCGTGTTTTGAATGAAGAGGTGCTTACCGCCTCGAGCTTGAGCGTCGCCGCGTATGAGCAGGCGGCGGAGCCGGAGGCGCCGCGGTACGGGGAGCAGGCGAGCGTTGAAAATCATCCGCAGGTGACGGATTTTGTGCCGCGGCGGAAGTGGGCCGTGATGGCGACGCTGCTGGCCGGGCTGGGCGTTGCTGGCGGCGCCCAGGCACTGGTGCGGAATGCCGAGGTGCTCGCGGCGAGCGTGCCGGGACTTTCGGTCAGCACGATCGGCAAGGTTGCCGGCGGGGTGACGACGTGGTGCTCGGCCGTTGCACTGCTGGGTTGTTATCTGCTCGCCCGGCTGATTTACTCGCTGCGGCGGCATCGGGTGGATGATTATGCCGGGCGGTATCGCGCCTGGCGGTGGGTCGGCTGGAGCGCGCTGCTTGCAAGCGTCACCGCCGTCGTTCCCATCGAAGAGGCGGTTGCGTCGGTAGGAACGGGCGCCACCGGATGGACGCTAACGGCGAGCGGCGCGGAGTGGTGGATCGCTCCGATGGCGCTGGTTGGCGGATGGATTGCCGTGCGATTGCTGCTGGAAGTGGGCGAGTCGCGGAGCAGCGTTGCGATGCTGCTGGCGGCGCTTGGCTGCTATGGCGCTGCGGCGGTCGGCTCGTTGGGATGGCGGCCCGAGCTGCTAGGCGCGTGGGGCGGTTTGGCGTTCGCTGCGGCGCCGCTTGCAGGGCACACGTTCGCGCTGGCCGGGCTGATGATCTTCGGGCGGTATGTGGTGCTCGATGTGCAAGGGCTGATCGACCACAAACCGCGCGCCGTGAAGCCGGCGAAGCCGAAGGGTGCGAAGCAGCCCTCCGAGAAGACCGCGAAGAAGGTTGAGGCGGCGCCGACGGTGAAGATCGCGGCGGTTTCGGCGGGCGACGCCGGCGCCGCGACGGCCGAGGTGCCCTCGGTTGACGAGGAAGCCGAGTGGTGGGACGAGCACGAGGCGGAGCAGGGGGGGCGGAAGCTGTCGAAGGCTCAGCGGAAGCAGCTTCGCAAGCAGCAGCGGCGGGCGGCGTGAATGTGGCCCTCGCGCTGGAGCGAGAGGGTTCATCTCGCGTCGCGAGATGACTACACTATCTCGCTATGACAGTCCGCACGCGGTTCGCTCCTAGTCCTACGGGTTATCTCCACATCGGCGGCGTGCGGACGGCGCTGTTCAATTGGCTGTTCGCTCGCAAGCATGGCGGGCAGTTTCTGCTGCGGGTAGACGACACCGACCAGCAGCGGAACGTCGAGGCGGCGCTTGCGCCGATTCTGCACGGCTTTCGGTGGCTGGGGCTCGATTGGGACGAGGGGCCGGAGGTGGGCGGGCCGTTTGGGCCGTACTACCAGTCGCAGCGCGGGGAGCTGTATCAGGCTGCGGTCGATAAGCTGCTCGCCAGCGGAGCAGCGTATCGCGACTATGCGAGGCCGGAGGAGCTGCAGGCGGAGCGCGAGGCGGCGGAGAAAGAGAAGCGCTCCTTTCTTTACAGCCGTTCGTGGGCTGCGAAGACGCAAGCGGAGGCTGAGCGGTTTGAGGGGGAGGGGCGGCAGGGAGTTGTTCGCTTGCAGATGCCGCGCGAGGGGGAGTTCGTTCTGAACGACCTTATTCGCGGCGAGGTGCGCGTCGCGTGGGCGAGCGAGCAGGATCACGTCATTCAGCGGGCGGACGGCACGTGCCTGTACCACCTGGCGTCGGTAGTCGATGACGAGGCGATGCGGATTACGCATGTGATTCGCGCGGAGGAACATTTGCCGAACACGCCGCGGCAGGCGTTTATCGCGCAGTCGCTGGGGTATGAGTTGCCGCAGTACGCTCACTTGCCGTACGTGGCGGAGCCGGGGAGCAAGACGAAGCTCAGCAAGCGGAAGTTGGATAAGTATCTGAAGAACCGTGACTTCGCGGCGCTGAAGGAGCGGGGCGATGCGATTGCGGCGCGGATTGGGCTGGCGACCTCTGCCGATACGTTCAATCCGGTGATTGTTGATTTCTACGAGCAGATCGGGTTTCTGCCGGATGCGCTGCTGAACTACCTACTGCTGCTGGGTTGGTCGTTTGATGCGGAGCGAGAGGAATTTACGCGCGAGGAGATGATCGAGCATTTTTCACTGGAGCGAGTGAACAAGGCGCCGGCGAGTTTCGATCCGCAGAAGCTCGTGGCGTTTCAGGATCGCGCGATGCAGCGCGTGCCGCTGAAGCAAAAGGTGGCGAAGTGCTTGCCATTCTTGCAGAAGGCCGGGCTGGTGAGCTCGCCGCCGCCGTGCGATACGGGGCCTTATCTTTCGCGGATATTGGAAGCGGCGGGCGACCGGGTGAAGATCGCGGGGGATGTGCTGGATTACAGCGAGTTTTATGTCGCCGATGATGAGATGGCGTATGACATGGGGGCGGTTGAGAAGCGAATCGCTAAGCCGCCAGCGGCTCGGGAGCTGCTGGCGGCGTATGCGGAAGAGCTGAAAACGGTTGAGCCGTTCGAGCCGGCGGCGCTTGAGACGCATCTCAAGGAGTTTATCGAGCGGCGGGGCGTGAAGATTGGCGACCTGGTGCACGCGGTGCGCGTGGCGATTACCGGGAAGAGCGTCGGGTTCGGGCTGTTCGACGCGCTGGCAATACTTGGTCGCGAACGTTGCCTTCGTCGCATTGAACGTGCGCTCTCGCTCTAGCGCAAATGAACAAGCACAGCCTTTATGGTTCTACGTATTCCTTTGCGACCTTTGCGATCTTCTGTTCAACCAACAGGAGGTCGCAACGGACGCAAAGAGTAGAGAGACATATGGCGTGGACGGCTTGTCGTTTAGCTAGTCTCGACCACGATCCCGATCGCCGTCTCGATCTCGCCGGTAGCGGTCGTAGTCTCGGCTGCGATCGCCATCACGGTCGCCATCGCTGCGGCCGCGGTCGCGGTTGTTCTGGCCCTCGGTCGGCTTGCCGGCTTGCCAGGGCTGGCTAAGGACGTCGCTAAGTGCGTCCTGCAGTTCCTGGGGATCGACCGCGCTGCTGAGCTGATGGACCTCGACGACCGTGTCGTGCCGGGCGCGCTCGTCGAGCGACACGGCGAGGTCTTTGACGTTGTTCCAAATTTGCTCGTCGGCGGAAATGATCAGGCTGTTGGAGACCTCGTCGACGCCAATCGACAGGGCGCCTTCGAACGACATCTTCACCGGCGCCGACTTCTGGCTGCTGGAGCCGCCCCAGAAGCTGTAGCGGCTTTCGCGGCCGCGGTCGCGCTCTTCGCCGTTGCGGCCGCCTTGGAACTCCTTGTCCTTGGAGCTGAGCAGATCGCGATAGACTTCTTTGATGGCCGTCGAGATGTCTTCGGCGCTGGAGTAGCGAATCGGCACGATGTCGGTGCGGCGTTTGGAGACGGCGTCTTCGCTCACCGGCTGGTCGTAGATCTTGATCAGCTCGCGGATAACCTCGAGCTGAGCGGGGCTGGCATTCTGGACGACGACGGTATTGGTATCCGTATCCCAGATGAACCGAAGTTTCCGCGTTTTGCCGAGCGTGGCTGGGTCCTCAGTCTGTTCGTCGCCCCAGAACCAGCTCAAGTCGTCGTCGTCGGCAAGTTCGTCGGTGAAATATTCCTCGAGGTTGTAGACCACGGAGCTGGCGTCGGAGTTCTTGAGCTCGAAGACTTCGAAGTCTCGTTGGGGCGGCTCGAGCTCGGCGAGTAGGTCTTCTAGCTGATCGAGCGCGGCCACGTCTTCGGAGCTGATGACGATGCGGCCGTCGGGGGTGACGGTGATGTTGATCGGCGGCGGGTCTTCGGACTGGTTCGTCGCGGGCACGTCGTTGGCGGGTGAATCGGCTGCGTCTGCGGTCGACGTCTCCGCAGCGTTTTCTCCTGAAGGTTCAGCCTCTTGGACGGGTCGGCTACTTTCTTGAGCCACCAGCCTGAACAGGCCGTGGGGCGCGCATGCAGGCCCAAGGGGCCGAAAGTCAATAGCCAGGGGCGTAAGCCCCTGGTAGCCATCCGACTGCGAAGCGTAAGCCCCAACGGGGCGGCAGTGCGCTGGCCATTTTACTGCCGCCCCGTTGGGGCTTAAGTTCGGTGCGCGCACTCCATCCAGGGGCTTACGCCCCTGGCTATTGACTGC
>DASVCM010000092.1:0-4662 GCA_036381635.1 Lacipirellula sp. | reverse complement strand
CTGGGATCCGACTCCTGGATCTCGACGCCAGGCGGCACCTCCACGGCTGGCGGTGGTTTCAGCGCTGACAACAGCTCCTGGTTCGATAGCTCAAACGATGGGGCTCAGGCGAATTTTATGTTTGCCCGCCTGACGACCTCGCAGGCGGGTGTTTTCAGCGGACGTATCAGCGTCGCTGGCGCAACCGCCGTCGAGAACTTCGAGTTCAGCTTGCCGTACGGAATCCCCGAGCCGGCCAGCATGGCAATGGCCGGAATGGGCCTGATCGGCATGATCGCTGTCGGCCGTCGCCGGAAGTAAGTTGATCGTTTGACGACTTTCACGAGTCGGCTCCCCCGGCCTCTCGTGTAGGTGATACCTGAGACCCCTTGGTTTTCGAACCAAGGGGTCTTTTTTTGTTTTTTGCTGACAGCAGTCGGCGATTCCCTTACGATGCGATGAGCCGCAACTTTTCTCAGTCCTCGTCTCTAACCCGTCGAGGAGGTTGTCTATGTCTCGATTCGTCACATGCTGCGCGATTGTCGTACTTGCCGCTCAGTCGGGATACGCCGCGACTGTGACCTTCAACTACTCGAGGAGAGCGCCCACGATTGAGGAGCAGCAGTCGGAGCCCACGCTGTCCGCAATGGCGGTTCACGAGTTCTTTGTCACTAGCGACGCCGATATCCTCAGCGTCAACAATGTGGAGATCAGCGGTACGCTCTACCAAGATCCCTTGGGAACTGATACCGGAGCGCCTATTCCGCCTTTTACTGAGTTGATTCCATCGCTCGGCGCCGATTCCTGGATTACGACGCCGGGAAACACGTCTACTGCAGGCGGCGGTTTCTCGAATCCTAGGAGTTCATGGTTTGATAGTTCTAATGATGGCGCGGTGACGCACTTTATGTTCGCGCGCCTTACTTCTCCCAACTTACGATCCTTCAGCGGTCGTATAAGCGTCGCTGGCGCAACCTCCGTCGAGAACTTCGAGTTCGCCGCGCCCATCGTTCCGGAACCGGCCAGCATGGCGATGGCTGGAATGGGTCTGATCGGCATGATCGCTGCAAGCCGCAGCCGGAAGTGGCTGAACGATTGACGCTCACTAGTCGGCTTCCCCGGCCTCTCGTGTCGGTGATACTTGAGACCCCTGGTTCCTCGGACCAAGGGGTCGCTTTTTTCGAAGGCAAGTTCGAGGCCGACGATCTTAACTGGCCTCGCGGCCTGTTCGCGTTCTCTCACGATCGACTCTGTCCCCGGGCCATCCCCTCGGACAAAGTCCGGCATTCGCTTGGTCGACCAACCCGTTTCACCCATGAGAAATGACGGGCAGGTCAGCTCGCGATAGGATGAGGCGATGAGATTCTTTAACTTCTCCTTTGCGCTGGCGATTTGGCTATTCGCAACTCAACTCCACGCCGAGTTCCAAGCGGAGTTTGTCCAAATCCCGATCAACGCGGCGGCGATTGACGACGAGCCTGACTTGGCGAACGCCCAGACCTGGCAACTCCGCGTCACGGCAGATCATGACATCCTCGCCATGGAGTTGTACGTCCAGCTTACGGGCTCGACGTTTTTCCAAAGCCCCTTCGGCGGCAATTTCGGACCCGTCAACCCTCTGTTTCTTCCCTTCGCTCCGGCGGCGGAATTCGATACGTATCTCTGGCCCAACAATCTGGCCGGAAACTACGGACCAATCACGGGCAGCGATTACCTCGAACTGTATGACGGTCCCTACGGCTTTACGCCGACAGAACTCCATCAGTGGGTTTTCTCGACGACCTATTCGACGCCGGCGGCTACGCCGTACGCCCAACTCACGTTTGTCCCCCGCGGCGAGGCGCCTATCGAGCACAAATGGCTCGCCCGCTTCTACGAGCGACTCGGACCAAGCAATGTGCGCGAACATATCGTCACCTTCCCTTCGGACCTCGAGTCGCCCTTCGGCGGCGACGTCAACCTGGACTTTACCGTTAACAGCCAGGACCTGCAGGAGTGGGTTACAAACTACGGTCAGTCGGGCGATCTGCCGGAAAACCGTCGCCACCTTGATCTCGACGGAGACGGTGACACTGACAGTATCGATGCGGCCATCTTGCTGTCCAATTTCAACACTCAGGGCAGCCCGGACCAGGGCGACATCGATGGCGATGGCGTCATCGACAGCGACGACATGAAGAGTCTTCTCCATTGGGGCCTGGGCTATATGTGGAACCCGGCCGACATCGACGAGGACAAAGACGTCGACGGAGCCGACTTCCTCCAATGGCAGCGGCAGCTCGGCAACGGCTTTCTGGCCGTCGAGGCGCCCGGGGCCCATGCGGCGCCCGAACCGGCTCCGGTCGTCCTTGCCCTGGCAGCTTTTGTTTTCCTGATGTTTCGGCAGCGGCTTTCGGCCACTAGCGGGAAAATCGCGTGACGTATCACCGACCTGACGGCCTTACGGGCTAGTCGCAGATGCCAGCCTTCTCCCAGCGTCGGGTTCGTCATGAAGTACGCATACATCGCTTTGGCCCTGGTATTGTCGGCCCGACCGGCGCTGAGCATGGCCGCGACGGTGTCGCTGATCCGCAGTACCCGCGAAGTAACTCCGGAGGAGATTGCCGACGGAGCGCCGGTTGGCGGTTTCGTCCATGATTTTTTCGTGTCGTCCGACACCGATCTGCTCAGCCTGTCGAGCGTCAACGTCGATGTGCCGCTGTTCCAGCACCTCCTGGGCAGCGATGTGGCGCCGCCGGCGGACGACTTTACTGATACGAATCCAGGGCTTTCGGCAGACTCGTACATCGATACTCCGGGCGACACTGCGACCGCCGGCGGCGGTTTCCTGTCGGGGCCTGGCGACCGAGCGTGGTTCGACGTTTCCAATGACGGCCCGCTGGAGCAGTTTCACTTTGCACGCCTCACAACCGGCCAGACCGGCTCCTTCAGCGGTCGCGTCGCCGTGCGCGGCTACAATGCGCCGGTCTATCTGCCGTTCGACTTCATCCTGCCAGGGATGGCGTCGGATCTGCCGCTCGTGGCCGCCCAGCCGACGTACGCGCTCGAATACTCCCTGAACCCTCCCCCGCCGCCTGTCATTCCGCCGACTCTCCCCACGCCCCAACCGCCGGTGACTCCCCCGGTTGGACTTCCGCCGGCAATGCCGCCGGCTTCACCCCCGGCGACGCCGCGCGCAAGCCCGCCAGCGAACCCGCCCGGCGACGACCTGCTCGCCAAGATCTCGCTCACCCGTCAGAGTCGCATTGTTTCAGCAGACGAGATCGCCGCCGGAGCTCCTGTCGGCGCCTATGTCCATGAGTTCTATCTGAACTCGGCGACTGATCTATTGAGCATCAACACGGTCAAAGTCGACGTGCCGCTGTTCCAGGCGGCCGAAGGATCGGATGCTGAGGCGCCCAATGGGCAATTCGCCGCGCTTCAGCCCTCGCTCGGCGCCGATTCTTTCATCACGACCCCCGGCGCCACTGGCGTCGCCGGTGGCGGCCTCGAACATGACGACAGCGCATGGTTCGACACGAGCAATGACGGGGACGTCGAGGATTTTCTTTTTGCTCGACTAACTGTCGACCAGACTGGGACCTTCACAGGGCGAATCTCGGTGCGCCATGAAGAATCATTCGTGTCGCTCCCATTCGAGTTCCTCTTGCCCGGCAATGAAGCGGACATGGCCCTGCTGGCCGGCGAGCAAACCTATGCCATGGATTTCCCGCCAACGCCGCCGGTCGTCGAAACGCCCCCAACGCCGCCGATCGCCGGGCCGGTCGATCAAACGCCGCCCACGCAGCCGCCGATCGACGTTCCGCAGCCAAACGAATACCCGGAAATCGACGCTCCGACCCCCGAGTTCCCGCCGATCGCCGAACAGCCGCCGGTCGATGAGCCGCGTGGCGAGTCCACTCCTGACGAGCCCGCTGACCCTGACGATCCGACGCCGAGCGTCATCGACATCCTTCACGGCGGCATCGGCGACATCGACATCGTCGATTGGACCTGGACCGAATACTTTCGGCCGGTAGTGCTGAACCCCGACGGCACGGTTGTGGAACTCTCTCACGTCGACCTGACTGTGCCCGTCTTCCGCACCGGCTGGGTCGTGCTCGGCGGCGATGCCGAAGGAGTGCTGCTCGATGGCGGTCTGGCGTCCGACGCCGATGGCACGACGACGTTCTACGCCTACGCCGCGGGAAGCCCGTCGTCCGCGATCAACGGGGCCATCGACGCCGTCGCTCGCACGCGCGGCCAAGCTGCCGAAGCGGTCGTCCCCGAACCGTCGACGCTTTGCCTCATCGCCGGCGCGTCCGCCTGCATCGCCGCCGCTCGGCGCAGACCGCGGCCGCTACTGCGGGTATTAGCCTAAGGGCTGCCCCGCCCGGCCGCTGCCGCGGCCAAATTCTGCATCCCGCCAGTAGTTCAGATTGCGCCAACTCTTCATTGAAAGTGGCCACCCGCTCCGGGATAATGCCCCGTTTGCTTCGCTAAAGGGTAGTCTTCTCGCTCCGCGAGAAGATTGCCTCTCGCCCCAGCGAGAGGCCTACACTGCGGAGAGGCTTGCTTAGGATTGATTGGCGGCGGGCCGCGGCCTTGCCCAAAAAAACGATTGTGGGAGGCGTCTCCGACGCCGATTGCGCTCTCCACCACAACAGCTTGTGGGAGCGGCGAGCAGAAATCGCGGTCAGAGAC
>DASVCM010000091.1:0-4520 GCA_036381635.1 Lacipirellula sp. | reverse complement strand
GAGCTCGGGGCGGCCTTCCAGATCACTGACGAGCTCAGCGCCCGCGTCGCATATACCTATCAGGATTTCCGCTTCGACAACGATCCCATCTACGGCGACAATCGCCTTGGCGGCGCACCAAACCACATCCTCAACGCCGCGCTGCGTTATACAGTGATGTCAGGGCTGTGGGTGGAGGCGGAGGTCCACTGGGTGCCCGGCAAGACCCCGGTCGACAACGCCAACAACCTTTACAACGACCCGTTCACGTTGGTCGATCTGCGGTCGAGCTACACGATCTCGGACAACCTCATCGTCTTCGGCGAAGTGTCGAACATCTTCGACGAGAAGTATGCCTCGGCAACCCTGATTGTCGACGAGGTGAAGTTTTCGGACCAGGCCGTGTTCCTACCGGGCGATGGGCGGGCGTTCATTGCTGGGATCAAAGCGAGGTTCTGATGGAAATGCAGAAGAGTATTCAGTCCAGGCTCATCCGTTTTCAACCGAGCGGACTGACCCGCAGAGAGGCTGTCAGTGGTGCGGCATCGTTCTTCGGCGCTCTTGCCGTTTCTGGGTTGCTGCCGTCCCGCGCTCGCGCCGCGCCGCTGGATCAGCTCGAGATCTGGGGGCCACCCGCTGCGCCTTCGATCATTGTTCTGCACGCCATCGCCACTGGGAGGCTCAATGAGGCCGCGCGCAAGCCGAGCCTGAGAATCTGGCGGCAGGTCGACGAGGTCCGCGCGGGGTTGACGTCGCAAAGCTTCGATGTCGGCATCGTCCCGGTGCCGGTGGCGGCCAATCTCTACAATCGCGGGCTGGGGGTGCATCTCGTCAATGTGATGACAGACGGCATTCTTTACATCATGTCGTCCGATCCGGCACTGACGAGCCTCGAAGCGTTGCGTGGGCGCAAGGTGGCCGTCCAATTTCCCAACGAGCTGCCGACCCTGATCCTCCAACGATTGCTGCGTCACGCTGGCATCGATAGCACTAAAGACGTTGAACTGGTGGCAACGGCATCACCCGTCGAATCGATGCAGCTTCTCGTGCTGGGCCGCGTCGACGCCGCACTCATTCCGGAGCCGGCCGCCTCTGCGGCCTTGGTCAAAGGCATGCAAGCCGGCAAGACGATCCATCGGGTCATTGATCTGCAGGAGCTGTGGGGCGTGATGGCTGGCGGCCGCAAGACTGCGCCGCAGGCCGGTCTGATCGTCACGGATCGTTTCCGGGAGACGAACGGGACGGTGATCGAAGCAATCCAAAAAGGCTTGGCCAGCGCCGTGGCGGATGTCAGGGCTCACCCGGCCAAAGCCGCGGAGAACGCCGCCGGACCGCTGCAGATGCCTGGGCCGGTGATCGAAAAGTCCATTCCCTATTGCAATCTCGTCGCGACACCGGCGCGTGAAGCGCGGCCCGCTGTGGAAGCCGTTCTGCAGGCCATGGCGGACGTCAATCCGGACTATATCGGCGGGAAGCTGCCGGACGCGGCCTTCTACTTGTGAGGTCAAATGGGACCAATCCTGCTCGATCGGCTGGGGCGCCTTGGCCGCTTTCTGTGGTCGGGCTGGGTCGGAGTCGCCGGCCTCGCGGTGTTTGCCGCACTCTGGCAGCAGGGGCATGAAGCTTACGGCGATTTCATCCTTCCGTCGCCGCTGGCGACCTTTGGTGCCACAGTCGAGCTGCTTCGCTCGGGCGAGACGTGGCGGCTGGCCTGGGCCACGACATTTCGCGCCCTGCAAGGCTTCCTGCTGACGGCGGTGCTCAGCGGCGCGCTCGGGCTTGCAGTTGGCTACTCAGCAGCCGCCATGCGCCTTGCCCGCCCTCTGCTCACCATCATCATGGGCGTCCCGCCGATCGCCTGGATCGTGCTGGCGATGATCTGGTTTGGCTCAAACGGCGGGACGGTCCTAACGACAACGGTGGTCGCCTCCTTCCCGCTCGTGTTCGCGAACGTCGCGGAAGCCGTCGCCACCCGTGACCGTTCGCTCGAGGACATGGCGAAGGCATTCGGCGCCGGACCGCTGCAGCGGCTTTGGACTGTTACCATTCGCCATGTGGCGGGCCAGTATTTTCCGTCCCTCGCCGTCGCGCTCGGCACCACGTTCAAGGTCGCCGTGATGGCGGAGCTGCTGGCGAACATTGATGGCGTCGGCGTCGCGCTCGCCATGTCGCGCGCCAATTTCGACGTCGCAAAGTCAATCGCCTGGATTGTCTCTACCGTGGCCGCCATATTCATCGTCGAGTACGGCGTCGTGCATCCCATCCGCGCCGAGCTGGAGCGCTGGCGCGATGCTGCTCGTCCCTGGGGTGTCAAGCGATGACGGCACTGACGCTCGAAGATGTCTCGCATGCTTACTTCGGCCGCACCGTCCTAGATCGGGTGCGGCTCAGCGTGCATCCGGGTGAGATCGTGGCGCTGGTTGGGCCGTCAGGCTGCGGTAAGAGCACACTCGTGCATATTGCCGCGGGACTCATCGAGCCTCTGAGGGGGCGGGTCGTCCGGGCCTACCGCCGGCACGGCATTATCTTCCAGGAGCATCGTCTGCTGCCCTGGGCGACGGCAGAGCAGAACATTGCCTATCCGCTGAAGATCGCAGGAGTGAGCAGGGCGAGGCGTCGAGAGCTGGCCCGGCGCGCCGCCGATCTGGTTTCGCTCGATCCGGGCGACCTCGACAAGTACCCGGTCGAGCTTTCCGGCGGCATGCGCCAGCGCACGGCAATTGCGCGCGCGCTCGTTGTAGAACCGGATTTCGTCTTCTTCGACGAGCCGTTCACGGCCCTTGACGTCGCGCTGAAGCGCCAGATGCAGGATCTTGTCGTTGCCGCGGCCTCCCAGACGCGCTTTGCTGGTCTGTTCGTCACCCACGATTTGTCCGAGGCCGTTCGTATTTCAGATCGGATCGTGGTCCTCGACGAGCGGCAGCGTGGCATTGCCGGCGAACGCTTCGTCTCGCTCGAGCGGGGCGAGCGCGACGATGCAGCCGTGTTCGCGATTGTGCAGGCCTATTTGCGGGACGACCCACTTTTCCGCCATCTCCATGATACCAATGAGCGGCGGGCGGCATGAGCCTAGTCAGATCATCACCCGTCTTACCGACGGCGACGCTTGAGGTCCTGAGCGACGAGGGCTTCCGGCTCTTCTTCCCTCTGGCGGCGATACACGCCGCCCTTTGGCCTTTCCTCTGGATTGTCGTCTTTGGCTTTGACCTGCCGCTCGCCCAATCGATCCCGCCAGGACTGTGGCATGTCCACGAAATGGTAATCGGCGCGTTCGGAGCTGCCCTCATCGGCTTCCTGACGACGGCCGTTCCCGAGTGGACGGACACAGAGCGGTTGCGCGGCCGCGTGTTGCTGGCGCTGGCAGGCTTGTGGGGAACGGCGCGGATTATCGGATTGATCGGCTTGGAGCTGGCCAACGCGATCGCCGGCGCATGTGATCTTCTCTGGCTCGGATTCCTCCTCGCCTACCTGGTGCGCGTTTCTCTGGAGAAAAAAACCACGCGGCTGGTCGCCTTCATGTTCTGGCTGTCCTGTCTGTTTCTGGCTGAGGCGGTCACGCGCTACGCGATGCTCGATATCGACAGCACCTGGGAGCTGGCCCGCCGTGCAGCACATCTCGCCGGCATCGTGTTTCTTGGCATCCTGGGCATTGCGTTGGCGCGCATCGTGCCGCCGGTGACCAATCTGGTGCTCGATCCCACCCAGGAAACGACGCCATTCCGGCCGCACCCAGGACGGGTCAATCTCGCGCCGGGACTCGTCGGGCTACTGATTGCTGCAGAGGCGGGCGGCTTGTCTCAACCGACCACCGGCTACCTCTTCATCGCGGCCGGTGCGGCGTTCATGGATCGCGTGGCAGAGGCTTTCATCGGACGCCAGATCGTACGCGCCGAGATTCTCTCGCTCGCCGGCTCGAGCGGCTTCGCCGGGATTGGCCTGATGCTGATTGGCGCCGCGCGCCTTGGACTGCCGGTCTCAGAGGTTGCCGGTTTCCATATTGCATTGATGGGCGGCCTCGGTCTCGGAGTGCTCGCCGTTTTCTCCATTGCAGGCCTGCGGCATACGGGACAGGCCCTGGGCCTCGTTCGGCGGACACGGATCGCACTGATGCTGCTTGTGTTGGCCATGCTGCTGCGAGTCGTTCCCGAGATCTGGGCGACCGCACTCCTGCCGGCGCCGCCCTATGCTCTCGTAGCGCTGCTGTGGGCAGCGGCATTCCTGCTGTGGCTCACAGGCTACTGGCCTTTTCTGCGTAATCGGGCGACGTTCCAGCACGACGGCTGCTGAGAGACACCGGCCTCACCATCCCGCCACCGGCCCTCAATCCCGCCGGAAGGTCGGGCTCGGGAAACTATGCGACAGCCCGCAATTCTTCGGGTAATCCTTGTATCGCGCAATGATCACCCCTGAGCGGAGCCCCAGATAATGCCTGAAACGCTCCAAATCGGCCTGCTTCTCTTTCCCCGGCTTACGCAGCTCGATCTGACTGGTCCGTATGAGGTTTTCGCGCGGCTTCCGGATACGAAGGTGCACTTGATCTG
>DASVCM010000090.1:0-7507 GCA_036381635.1 Lacipirellula sp. | reverse complement strand
GGCGCCGCCGCGGAAGGCGAGCGAGCTGGCGTAAGGCGATAATTGGGATTCGCCATTTCGTGTGCCGTCCAGTCGCAAGATGGAATGCGATTATAATCAATGGATATCCGCTTCTACATTGATCCGGATACAGGTGAACCGCATATCTGCGAACATAATGTAGAGGAGGATGAAGTCGCCGAAGTACTGGCGAGGCCCTTGGAAGATCGTCAGGGGCGCGAGGGATCCCGAGTTGCCCTTGGAAGGAGTAGGGCAGGGCGTTACTTACGGGTAATCTATGTCCGCGATCCGGAGCCTGACTCAGCGTTCGTCATCACCGCTTATGATTTAACCCAAAAAGAAAAGCAGGCGCTCAAACGGCGGCAAAAGCGAAACCAATGACCGAACAGAATCAATACCCGCCAGGCTGGGACAATGATCGCGTCAAGCGAGTCTTGCACCATTACGACTTGCAAACAGAGGACGAGGCACTGGCTGAAGACGAAGCGGCTTATGAAGCCACAACACATACCATTATGAGCGTTCCCGTGAATTTAGTGCCTCAGGTGCGGGCCCTCATTGAAGGGCAATTGCACAACTGACGCCGGTATTCCAAGGAGCCGAGCCGCCGCAATACGCCTGCCTATTCTCTTAAAACCGATCTAAACCGTCGATCCAGCGGGCGACCTTGGAACGGGTAGGCGAGTCGATTACAGCGATGCCGTCCCTCTGTTCTCTACGCGTGACATGCGTGACCGGATAACCGGCTTCGGCGAGCTTTTCGCGGTCGCGCCGCATGAGCGAGGCCATCGGCGTGTCGGGCGATTCGATCGCGAGGATCGCCAGCCGTTCGTTGGCGCTGTTTTCCGGCAGCTCCAGCGTCCTAGGCAGCGGGCTGTCAATCGTGACGACGCCGCGGATGAGTTTCTTTGCTGCGAAGGCAAACGCGTAGGCCATTTGGCCCGCCTTGCCTTCGCCGGCGATCACGATGCGGCTGCGATCGGGGTTGAAGCGGCGGATGGCCGTCGGCAACAGCCGCACGAGATACTCCATGTCGTCCGACGACCAGCCGGCGGCGCTGGCCGGCTCCGGCATTAGCAGGACGATCCCGTCGCGGGCCAGGGAGCGCCGCCATGTCTCCGCCAGTTCCTTTGCGGACTCCTCGCCGCTTCCGCCAAGCCAGATAAGCAGCCCGGGCCGGGATGGATCGCTCGCCGGCTTGTAAAACCGAGCGGTTTGCGGCATTTCAGGGAGCTTCAACTCCTCCAGCTTCAGTTCGCCCTCGCCATGGTCCTCGTCCGAAGTGCTCGGCAGGTCCGACGAGGAGAGCACTTTCAGCGGAAGTTCCGCCAGTTCGACGTCCAATTGCAGTTCGTCTTCATCACGCGCGATATGCACCGCAAGCTCTTCGCCCGGCGACCTGGCGTTTAGCTGAGCAATCGCTTCACTGGCGGTCTTAACAGCTTCGTCGCCGAGCTTAGTGATGACGTCGCCCGGCTCAATGCCGGCTTCATCGGCGGGACTGTCCGGCCAGACAGTACGAACTTTTACGCCAGCGACTTCTGAATCGGCGTTCTCGTCATCCTCTTCTTCCGCCTTGTCATCCTCTCTCGTGACCGTGCGATCAGGGAGGACGCCGAGGAACGCGTGTTGATACGCCGGCAGGTCATCGGCCAGCGTGACGCGGGTTTCCAATTCCTCCGCATTGTCGCCCTCGCCGCGGCGAATGATCACCTTCAGCTCGTCCCCGGCATAGTGCGTCGCCGTTTGGAAGCGCAGGTCCGTTTGCGTATCGATCGGCTCGCCGTCGATCGAGACAATCACGTCGTCCGGCTTCCAACCGGCCTTCGCGGCGGGCGAACGGGGCCAGACGGCGGTGATCGCCGGCGGCGTTGCATGGGGGTTGCCCGGCTTCAGGCTGACGCCGAGCAGGCCGCGCTTGAGATCATTTTCTTTCTTCCAGCGGTCGAGCACCTCGTAGACATGCTCCAGCGGCACGGCGAAGCCAATGCCGGAGTCGTAAAACTCCGATCCGGCCATCGCGCTGGTTTCGCCGGTTCCTGACTGCGGCGACATCGGGACGAGCACGCCCAGGACGCGACCGTAGATATCGACCAGCGGGCCGCCGTAGTTGGTTGCGGAGACGTTGGCGTCCGTCTGTAGAGCGCGGCCCTGCATGCGGTTCAACGCGCTGACGACGCCGACGGAAATACTCACTTGCTCCGCGCTGTAGGTGCGTCCCAGGGCGATCGCCCAATCGCCCGGCCGCACGTCGGCCAAAGGCGCCGCCGTGGGAACGGGCAAGTCGCCGTCGGTTTCGACCTTTAGCAGGACAAGCATGCGGCTGGTATCGCGGCCGACAATTTCAGCAGGACGCTGCTCGCCGTCGGGGAGGCGAACCAGGATCGAGGTTGGCTGCTGAGCGAAGTTGAACGCGCTGGAGATAATGTAACCGTCTTCGCCGACGATCAGCCCCGTGGTCGGCCCCTGGATGGCGGTCTGATCATCGACGCGGTCCAGCCCGCCGACGGTTCGAATCTGCACCACCGAATCGGCGACCGCCTCCGCGGCGGCGTTGAGCGATTGCTGCTCGAGGCGCGCGAGATCGTCGGCCGCTTGCAGGAGCGAAACGCTCGCGCAGGCCGTGGCCAGGAATATGCTAAGTATGCGGAAGCTCTGCAATTACTCACCCGCCTCTTCTTCGGTTCCGTCGCGCTGCGCCTCTTCCAGCGCTTTTTCACCGGACTGTTCGTCCGACGATTCAGCCTCACTTGCGTCGGATTCGTCTACCGCAGCCTCGGGATCCAGCGACGCCTCGATCAGCTCGCCGTCGCGGAGGACGGAGATGCGCACCGCGTCGAACTTCTCGTGGCGGCCGAGCGCTTCGACCACGGCGGCGTAGGAGGCGGTTGCTTCGCCTTCGACGAACACCACGAGGTCGTCTCGCCTGAGACCGGCCCGATCTGCCGCCGAGCCAGGGTGGACGGCGTCGATATACGGCGGCGTGCGCGGCAAGAGCTCGGGGACCAGGGCTACGCCTAAGTCGGCAAGTTTCAGGGGTTCTGCCGGCGCGGAACCGGCAAGGTCGCCGGCGCCGAGCGATTCTCCGCGCCGCATCGTATCCACAGCGTCGATAAACTGGTCCACCGGAATCGCGTAGTGGAGCCAGGCGCCGGTGCTGCGGCTGCGCAGTTCCTTGCCGAGCAGACCGAGCAGCTCGCCCTGCCAGTTGACCAAGGCGCCGCCGGCGGCGCCGGGGTTGTTCGCCGCGGCGTCGACGATGTACACGCGGCCGCGGAATGCGGATTCGAAGGCGCCGCGGCGAGCGTCCAGCGGCGCCAGCGCCGTGACGACGCCGTGCAGGACGCTCACCGGCTCGTCGCCGCCGGCGATGTTGAACAGGTTGCTGAGCGCGAGCACGCGGTCGCCGACGCTCGCCGTCGGCGCGGCGTTCAGGTTGAAGTGGGGCAGCGCGGCGTCTTCATCGAGCTGGAGCTTCAGAACGGCTAATTCACGAAAGGGGTCGCTGCCGAGCAGCTCGCCTTTGCGCTTGCGGCCGTCGTCGAGGACGATCGCCAGGTCGTCGGTGTCGAGCACATAACTCTGCACCGTCAGGACGTGGCCTTCCGACGATATTAGAATGCCGGTTTGGTAGGCTTCGAGGCCGCTGAGGCCGCCGGCGCCGTAGATCTTTACTACCTTGCGCTGGGCATCGCGGATCGTGTTGTGAAGCGACGCGGCTGGGGCACAATTGGCAAGCGCAATCGCCGTGGTCGCGAAGACGAAAGCGGCGGCGATGCGAATTCTTTGGCTGGAGCGCAAGGAGAGCACGGCTTATTGGTTTCCTTGAGCGGGATCGGCGGGAGCCGCGTTGAATTCCCACGTTTCGACGACGAGCTCCGCGAAGTCGGCGTCGGCGTGGCGGATGTGCCAACGCTTGGGCAGGCGGCGGCCGGAGAATTCTGTGAACTCGGAGAAGGTGATCTCGCACGGGTCGGCGTCGTCGGCCGCGAACAGTTCGATGCCGGTGAGATCGCCGGTGTCCGCGGCGAAGAAAAACCGGACCTCCATGCCTTCGAAGTAGCCGACCAGGCAATCCTCGACGCGATTGTCCGGCCCGTGCGGCAGCTTGCCGAGATAATAGACCTCGCCGAACCGGCGCAGGCCTTTGTCGATTAGCCGCTGCCAAGCGTTGATCGCAACGAGCAATCCGCCCGTCCGCGGCGGGCTGAGCTGCTGCGAGAGATCTCCAGCAAACTCGGCTTCGAAGTGGCCCGTGTTAGGCAACTGCAGCTTGGCGCCCTCCTTGGAAATATCGAGGCGGAACCCGTCGGCGGTTTCCGTGTCGCCCACCAGCATCCAATCGTAGCCAACGCCCTGAACGGCCGAACGTTCCAAGTACCGTCGCATCAGCCGCTGCTGAACCTGCTGGTTGTACCAGTAGTTGGCGTAGCCGCGGCGGGCCTCAAACCGCTTGGCCACGGCTTCGGGCATCTTCGGCTTATTGAGCAAGTCGGCGACGCCGGGAATCGGCAGCTTGGGCTGCTCGCCTTGGTCCTTCTCATCCGGATCGTCAGGCTGATCGCCGTCGTCAGGCTTGGGCAGTTCGTCAGGCCTCGGCTCGCTAGGATTCTCTTCCTCGTGTTGCACTAATGCGATCAGCTCCGACTCGTCATGCACGCCCATCAGCCGGACTTGCGTGCTGAAGGTCTGCCCGTCGCGGCGGTAGACCAGCGGCACGCGCCAGCCGCTGGGGTACACGCCGAGCACGTTCTTCAGGGCGTTCGCCGAGGTGATTTCACGACCGGCAAAGCGGACGATTGAATCGCCGTACTGCAGCCCGCGGCGGAACGCGTCGCTCGTGTCGAGGATATCGTCCACGACCACGCTGCCGTCCTCTTCAGTCACCACCGTGGCGCCGAGCGTGGCGTGATCGACAATGCGGCCGCTCTTGAGGTGGTCAAGAAACCGCATGATCTGATTGATCGAGATGGCGTAACCGACGCCGACGTTCACGCGGCCGCGCTTCTCGAACGAGCCGCGGCCGTTGATGCCGATCAGGCGTCCCTCGGCGTCGAATAACGGCCCGCCGGAGTTGCCGGGATTGATGGCGGCGTCGGTTTGCAGGCAGTCGGTGTACTCGAGCAGCGTGCCGGCCGGGTATTGGTAACGATGGACGCCCGAGATCATCCCGTAGGTGATCGTCGGCGTGAAATCGTCGGCCAAGAGGAACGGGTTGCCGGCGGCGAAGGCCCAATCGCCGACGCGCACGTCGTCGCTGTCGCCAATCTCAGCGGTCGGGAAGTCGCCGCGACCGAGCAACTGGATGAGGGCGACGTCGCCCACCGGATCGATGCCGACAATCACGGCGTCGTACAGCCTGCCGTCGGGCAGGCCGCACTTCATCGCCGGACCGCAAGGGGCGGTGACGTGGAAATTGGTGAGCGCATATCCATCCGGCGAAATGATGACGGCCGAGCCGCCGCCTCCACCGGAAGAATCGAACACGGCGACCGTGGCCGCCGAGGCTTTGGCAATGGCATTGGCCCGCGCTTTCTGAGCCACCAGGACAGCCGGACCAGGTTCAATGGCGCCGCGCGCAACAGCGTTCGTGCATAAGAGCAGGGCAAGGGCGGCGACGATTGCGACACGACTCATTTCGTTACTCGGGCCTCTACCAGATGCAGCCGGTCGCCGTAGTCCAAGCCGTCGCCGTAGTCGACGGTCAAATGCAAGCGGCGCGCCGCATTTAATTGTACGTCGATATCCACCGGCGGTTTTTGGCCGTCAATTACGCCTTCCCACAGGACCCGGTCGTCGCCCCGCACCGTCAACAGGACGCTCCCCTGGGCGGCGCCGCGGGGGTCGATCCCAGCGGTCGCGATAAACCGCGTCATCCCCTGCGGCAATCGGTACGTCAGCTCGGTGCGGCTGCGGATGGCGAGGCCCTTTGAATAGGTGCGAACATCGCGGCGGCTGCGGACGACGTCGCTCTTCCAATTGAGCGACAGGGGTTCGCCGGCGAAGGATGCATCCTTGCGGGGAAGGTTGCGCGCCGCGATGGCATCGCTCGCAGGGACGCCAAAGCCGGGCGTCCACTCGACGGAAGCCGGCTTCATATCGCTGAGGTATGCGATCTTACCGCCGGAGAAATCGGCGCTGACCAGGCGAGCAAGTTCAACCTGCAGCTTGACGCCTGAAACGGCCGTCACTTGGAGGCGCTCGTCATCGAGCGAAACCTCGCGGGCGGCGATGCGCGAGCCGTCGGTGAGCGTTAACTCGCACAGGGCGTCCGGCAGCGGGTCGCCCGGCGCCTGATAGAACACCATCGCGGCGATCTTGGCGAGCTTCACCGGCACGCGCTCGCCGTCCCATTCGAAGGAGGCTTGCTCGTCGGTAACGTCGCCGATAACGCCCGTGAGATAATCGACCGATTCGCTGTCGCGCTGAAAGACGACAATGGCGTCTTCGGGGACCTCCTTTGAGTCGATTTCCTCTAAGGCGGCGGCGATTAGCGGCGTTGACGGCCGCAGTTCGACCAGGCGGATCTGGTCTCGCGCAAACTGGAGCGGACGCTCGACGAGCGGAGTCCGGACGACGGCTTTACGGTCCTGCAAGCTGAACCCGCCGTAGACGAGCCGCGTGCCATCGGCCAGTTCGATGTGGACCGCGTCGGCCGGTTCATCGACTTTTCCGCCAAACTTCACGCTCATCAGTTGTGCGGCCGGAAGGCTTTGCTCGCCAACTTCTGTTTTAAGGCGGAGCTCTCCCGCTTTCCAAGAAGTGATCGCACCTTGTTCCGTGCGACCATCGAGAGTCGCGACCTGCACTTCTCCGCTCGCCGTCGCGGCGAAGGCCAACAGGGCGGTTAGGAGCAGGGAAGGCATAGGCGGGCTCGGCGTGATGCGGGGATGTCAGATTCAGCCCCGGGCTTTGCCCGGGGGTCGCCCACCATCGGGGCAAGGCTTGTCCTGATGGAAACCTACCCCCGGCCAGAGGCCGGGGCTGCAATGCGTCCTATCTATTACTGTTAGTGTTCGGAGCTGGCTCTTCGGCGGCCAGTTCGCGGAAGTAATCCTCGATCAACTCTCGGTAATGGGCCGGATACTCGCGGCCGATCTGCTGCAGCGCTTGCTCGCGCTCCTTCGGCGGGAGGTCGCCCCAGCCCGACTTGTGGCCGATATCCTTGCGGTCGACCTGCATCGGCGCCTTCAGCTCCGCGGGCCGGCTGTCCTGCATCGGCTGCGCTGATTGCGAAGACCCGCCGGATGCGGAGGCGCTTTGCTGTTGCTGTTGTTGTTGCTCTTCCAAGTCCTCAATCATCTTGTCGAGCGAATCGAGGACCCCTTTCTCGACCGCCTGCACCTTCTCGCCGGCGCGGCCGTAGTTCAACCGCCGGCGAATGTCGCGCATCCGCCGCGCGATGTGGTCGAGCGACTCGTCCTCCAATCCGGCGAGGTCCTTCTGCACAAGCCGTGCCACCTGCTGGAACCGGCGGGGCAACTGCTCCTCGCGCTCCAGCAGTTGC
>DASVCM010000089.1:0-4471 GCA_036381635.1 Lacipirellula sp. | reverse complement strand
CGGGCGGTCGCATTGCCCCTCGCTCGCAATCGTCACGTCACATTAGGCGCGGAGTTCAGTCTCTGGAGTCCTTTGTTGAAACATTGGCTGTTATGGATGCGCCAGGAATGGCCATCGGTCGGGATAGGCATCACGATCGATAGCGCCGATCGCCTCATTGAACAGGTGCAGGACGGTTCTCTCGATGTTGCAGTGCTGTATGGGCTGCCACAGCGGCCCGGACTCGTCACCGAATTCCTGTTCGAGGAGCATCTGATCCTGGTGCGAGCCCCGTCTAATGGGCGGGAGCCTGAAGCGGCCGATCACGTGGGCGTATTCTGGGGCGACGACTTTCATTCCAGTTACCGCGCCGCGTTTCCCGACGAGCCCTCACCGATGGTTTCGATCAGCCACGGGCCTCTTGCGTTGGATTACATCATTGAGGCCGGAGGGAGCGGCTACTTTCGTGCAGAATTCGTGAAGCGTTATGTAGACGATGGGCAGGTTGTGCCGGTGCCCGACAGTCCCACGTTTTCGTACTCCGCCTCGCTCGTCCATTCCACAAAATTCGAAGATGACATGATCGACGCGATCCGAAACGGCCTGCGAGCCGCCGTCGTCTTGTCGACCGCGAACGCAACGTCCGATTGATGAACCTTGCGTAAAAAAGGGGAACCGTGCCGATTCCACGGCATCAAATGGGCATGGCGAAGGCTCTGCCGCCGCCGAAATCCTGCACAGGAGTCCCCATGATGGTCAGTAAGATAGGTGCGCTTTGCGCCGCGACGCTTCTCTCGGTTTCGGCCCCGGCAATGGCCAAGGACGCCGCGATCAACGATGCGCAGATCGCTCACATCGCCTATACCGCCGACCAGATCGACGTAGACGCGGGTCAGCAGGCGCTCAAGATCTCCCGCAACCCCGACGTGCGCGCCTTCGCGGAGACCATGGTGCGGGATCACACCTCGGTGAACAAGCAGGCGCTGGCGCTCGTGCATCGGCTTCACGTTACGCCGCAGGCCAACCCGACCAGTGCGGCGCTCACCGCCGAGGCGAGCAAGGCGCATCAGCGGCTCAGCTCGCTCAAGGGGGCGGCCTTCGATCACGCCTATCTGCAGAACGAAGTCGCCTATCATGGCGAAGTGAACAAGGCGCTTCGCGACACTCTCATTCCCGACGCGAAGAATCCCGAACTCAAATCGCTGCTCGAGTCAGGCCTCACGTTGTTCACGGAGCATCAGAAACACGCCGAGATGCTTCTGAAGCAGCTTCGCTGAGCCCGACCGTGATCAGACGAGAGATGATCGGTGCTGTCGCGATGCTGGCCGGCTTCCCGCTGATCGCCGAGGCGAGCAACGCCGCACGGCCATCGACGCACACAATCATCATCGCGAAAATGCGCTTCGGCGCCGTTCCGCCGAACATCAAGGCAGGCGACATGATCGTCTGGATCAACCAAGACATCGTGGCTCACACGGCGACCGCTCGGGATGGCAGCTTCGACGTGGAGTTGCCTCCCGGCAGCTCGGCCAGCGTCGTGGTCTCCAGACCCGGAACGATAGCGTTTTTTTGCCGGTACCATCCGACGATGCGTGGCAGCCTTGTCGTCGCTCGCTAGCCTCGCGTGGCAAGAATGCGCGGCCGCCCCCCAACGCCGCGCCGCCCCTCCACCCAAACCCCGCCGGGTGGAGGGGCCCTTGCAGGCAGCCTCGCAGGAAGCTCTTCAGCGAAAGAACGACTTTCGGCGAATTCCCATCGGAGCAACAGCGGGAAAAAGTCGATGGAGCGATGAGATGGAGCACAGACCGTCGGATCGGGACATTGCCGTCGAACGCAAACGAGCGGCGGCACGCGCCGCGGTCGCCGAAGTTGAGGATCGGATGCTGGTCGGTCTCGGGACAGGCACGACTACCGACTTCGCTATCGCCGCCCTCGGCGAGCGGATCGCGGGGGGCCTCGAGGTGACCGCTGTTGTGACCTCCGGCGCTACCGAACGCTCGGCGGCAGCGGCGGGCGTGCCGGTGCGGCGGTTCGACGCGCTGGCCAAACTCGACCTCGTCCTCGACGGCGCCGACGAGGTCGATCCGCAACTGCGTGCGATCAAGGGCAAAGGCGGGGCCCTACTGCGCGAGAAGATCGTCGCCACGGCCGCCGAGCGAACGATCGTCATGATCGACGATAGCAAGCAGGTGCCGCGGCTCGGACGTGGTTTCGTTCCCGTCGAGGTGCTCCCGTTCGCAGTCTCCTTCGTCGCTCATCGCATCGCGCAGCTCGGAGCGAAACTATGCCAGCGAACCGCCGGACTAGACGCTTATCGAACGGAGCAAGGCAATCTCCTGCTCGACTGCGCATTTGGCGAAATCGAGGATGTGCCACGGCTGGCCGCCGCCTTGTCCGCGATCCCCGGTTTGCTGGGGCATGGCCTGTTTCTCGACGAGATAGACGATGTTTACGTCGGTCGAAGCGACGGCGTCATCCACCTAACCCGGGGGGCGCCATGACTTCTCCCACGCCCGTATCGCCGATCGCGTCGGCGGCCATCGACCAACTCACGATCGACACCATCCGAACGCTCACGCTCGATGCGATTGAGGCTGCCGCATCCGGTCATCCAGGCACTCCTCTTGCGATGGCCCCGGTGGGCTATACGCTGTGGAGCCGGTTCCTGCGCTACGATCCGCAGCGGCCCGATTGGCCCAATCGAGACCGCTTCGTACTGTCCGTCGGTCATGCCTCGATGCTGCTTTATTCGCTGCTCCATCTTTCCGGCGTGCGCGAGGTCGATTCCGACGGGCGCGATAGCGGCCGGCCGGCGGTCAGCTTGGACGACATCAGGCAATTTCGACAGCTGGATTCCAGAACGCCCGGGCATCCGGAATACGGCGTCACTACGGGGGTCGAGGTCACCACCGGCCCGCTTGGCCAAGGGTGCGCCAATGCCGTCGGCATGGCCATCGCCGGGCGCTGGCTCGCCGCGCATTTCAATCGCGAAGACGGCGTCCTGTTCGATTACGACGTTTACGCCCTGTGCAGCGACGGGGACATGATGGAAGGCGTGGCGAGCGAGGCGGCATCGCTGGCCGGTCATCTCGGTCTCGCCAACCTGTGCTGGGTCTACGACAACAACGGCATCACCATCGAGGGCGGGACTGCGCTGGCGTTCAGCGAATCCGTCCCCGAGCGATTTCGCGCCTATGGCTGGCGGGTTCTCCACGTGGCGGACGCGAACGACCTCGATGCCGTGGCGCAGGCGTTCGAGACCTTCCGCCGCACCAAGGATGCACCGACGCTGATAGTCGTCGATAGCGTCATTGGCTGGGGCTCGCCCGTCGCCGGTACCGCCAAGGCGCACAGCGACCCCCTCGGCGCTGAAGGCGTCCGTGAGACCAAGCGCGCTTATGGCTGGCCGGAAGACTCGCGGTTTCTCGTTCCGCCGGGGGTCGCCGATCATTTCCGGGCCGAGCTGGCGAGGCGATCGACGCCGCTTTGCAAAGCATGGGATCGGATGCTGAACCGTTATCGCGCGGATCATCCGGACCTCGCCCGGCAGCTCGACGATATGCTTCGCCACAGGCTCCCCAGCGGATGGGACGCGGAAATACCGGACTTTGCTGCGGACGCCACGGGAATGGCGTCGCGCGATGCCGGCGGCAAGGTGTTGAACGCCATCGCGCCGAAATTGCCGGGGGTGGTCGGCGGCGCGGCCGACCTAGCGCCCTCAACCAAGACCAAACTCACCTCGGGCGAGGGCGATCTCGAAGCAGACAACGAAGCCGGCCGGAACATGCATTTTGGCATCCGCGAACATGCGATGGGCGCCATCGCCAACGGCATGGCCGTATCCTATCTGCGGCCCTTTACGGCGACTTTCCTGGTGTTCAGCGACTATATGCGCCCGCCAATCCGCCTCGCTGCGATCATGCAGGTGCCGACGATATTCGTCTTCAGTCACGATTCCATTGGCGTGGGAGAGGACGGTCCGACGCACCAGCCGATCGAACACCTCGCGGCGCTGCGGGCGATTCCCGGCCTCAACGTCATCCGACCGGCCGACGCCAACGAAGCCGCTGAGGCATGGCGGGTGGCGATTGCCGCGAAATTGCCCAGCTGCATCATTCTTTCGCGCCAGAAGTTGCCGACGATCGACCGCGCCCGTTACGCGCCGGCAGCCGGCCTCGCCCGAGGCGCTTATGTTCTGGCGGATTCGATCGGCGGCGATCCGCAGTTGCTCCTGCTGGCATCCGGCAGCGAAGTGTCGCTCGCGCTCGAGGCGCACGAACGGCTCGCTGCCGAGGGCGTGCGTTCGCGTGTGGTTTCGATGCCGTGCTGGGGGTTGTTCGAGCAACAGCCGCGCAGCTATCGAGAGTCTGTGCTGCCGCCGTCCGTCAGCGTTCGCGTGGCGGTGGAGCAGGCGAGCTCACTGGGGTGGGACCGATACGTCGGACCTTCTGGCCAAACTCTGGCCATGAGCAGCTTCGGTGCCTCGGCGCCC
>DASVCM010000088.1:0-7923 GCA_036381635.1 Lacipirellula sp. | reverse complement strand
CGAGGCTGATCAGCGGGTAAATGAATCTCGTGGTAAACGTCGACAGAATCAGCCCCACGACCGCGAGATTCAGAAAGCTGACAATGTTGACCCAGGTGAGGACGTTGATGTCCGACTTGTGCTGTCGGAAGCGGTCGACGTTCGCAAAGTACAACAGCAAGAGCCCGAAGAAAATGAGGAACTGCGACCACTGCACCGGATCGCGCCGAAACAGGCGCAGGTCCTTCATGATGAGCAATCGCGTCTGCGTGGGAAACGCAAACAACAGCGCCCCCGCCACGCGATCGACCCACGCCAGCGTCTGCTTGGGCTTCTTCGCCCGCCGCGAGTGGAGCTCCCAATAGCTTCGTCGAAATAATCGCCGCCCCATCCAAACCACCGCCAGGTGGAGCACCAGCGCGTTCGAAACAAGCACGACCAGGTACTTCCCCGCCTCTAGCCACGGCAGGTCGCGCGGATTGTTGTGCGATCGGCGCACCGCCTCGATCAGGGCATTGCTCAGCCACGTGCTCGGCAGCCACTCCTCGCGGGCGAAGCGGAACCGCTTGAGCGTGTCCTTAAACCATGAGTTCGCCAGGAACTCCGACTCGGAGAACTCCAACGTCTTCCAGATCGATTGGTAGGCGACGACGATGATCAGCAGCGCCACCGCGCCCACCACGACTCGTCGCAATCGCGGCAGGCGGTATATCAACAGCAGGCAGCAGATCGCCCCCAGCGAGCACGGGATGTACGCGAAGGCCGCCATCAGCGGCGGCAAATACGCGAAGTAGTACCACGGCGCATCCGCCACCAGTCCGTAGGCCAACAGCATCGGGCTCGCCAACAAAAAGAATCCCCAACTGCTAAACAGCAGCGCTTCCTGAAAGCGGTAGTAGACCAGCCGCTCGTCGCGCACCGGCAAGGTCATCAGGTACGCCGTCTCGGGCGACGCGTACAACCCGCTGTACAGGATGATGCCCGCCGAGAAGATGAGCATCACCTGCAGCGACAGGAAGAACAGCGGGAACACGAACAGCATCGTGTCAGCGTGGTACCGCGACCCCGGCGACTCGACGTAGCGGATGACGAAGTCGAAGCCTTTATAGAACAGCGCGAACAAGCCAAACCAGAAGAACAGGCTCAGCCCCACCACGAGCGTCGTTCGCAGCCGCGCGCCGGTCACCAAGAACCGCAAGTGGGACCGCGCCACCTGCAGGCGCAGCCTCCAGAAGATCTGCCCCTCGCGCTCATGCGTCGGCAGTGCGCCGGCAAGCTGGGCCAGTTCGGCATCGGCGGCAGTCACCACATCCGTCATGCAAGCTCAGTTCGCGTCAGCCAAGAAGATTGGAACCACGAAACATACGAAACACACGAAAGGAAGAAAATGGATAACCGCGGATGCGTGTGGATAAGTGAAAAGAATTCATCGTCTTCCTCGTTATCCGCGATATCCGCGATATCCGCGGTTATTCCCTCTTCTTCTTTCGTGTGTTTCGTGGTTAAAAAACTCCGCTCGCCTCAATACTCCGCCGCCGATTCGCCGTTCGGCGAACCGTCGTTCATCAGCGCCAGGTACAGGGACTCCAGCGATTGCCCAGCTTCCGGGATTGATGAACGCAGATCGTCTACGCGACCTTCAAACACGACTTTCCCGCTGCGCATCACGCCCACCCGATCGGCAATCTCCTCCGCCACGGTCAGGGTGTGGGTCGACATCAGCACGACTTTGCCCGACTCGGCGTAGGACTTCAGCAAATCCTTCACCAGCCGAATGCTGTGCGGGTCGAGGCCCACCATCGGCTCGTCTACGACGAGCACCTCGGGCTGATGGATCATTGCCGCGGCAAACACCGTCCGCTGCCGCATTCCGTGCGAGTAGCTCTCGGTCAACTGATCGATAAACGCGCCGAGTTGAAACCGCTGGCTTTCTCGCTCCACGGCCGCCTTGGCCGCCGCGTCCGGCAGGCCGTACATGTCGGCTACGAACCGCAAAAACTCGCGACCCGACAACTTGTCGTAAAGAAACGGCAGGTCCGGCACATAGCCGATCAGCCGGCTCACCTCGCGCGGATTCTCCGTCGCATTGAATGGCCCAACGTAAATGGACCCCGACGTCGGCTTGAGCAGGCCGACGAGCATCTTGATGGTGGTCGTCTTGCCCGCCCCGTTGTGCCCCAGCAGGGCGAACAGCTCGCCGTTGTTGAGCTGCAGATTGAGGTTATCGACCGCGAGGCGCTGGCCATACGTCCGCGTTACATTCTCGAAGCGAAGCATGAGCTCTCAGACTGCGATCCCGGCGGTAGTGGTCCAAGAGCTCATTGTAGCCATCTCACTCCGCGAGATGGATCCTCTCGCGACGCGCGAGGCAACAGATCCTCTAGCGGCCCAGCTCTTCCCGCGACGAATTCAGATACTCGCCCCGGCGGTACTCATCGCGCCGAAAGTCCCGCCCTTCCGACCGATTTTCCTCGTGGCGACGACTATGCCACTCGCCAGACCGGCGATCACGCCCCCGGCGCCAGCCGCGAAAATCCACGTCGGCGCGATCGAGCAATTGCTTGCCGATCTCGGCAGCCTCAGCCTCCGGCATGCGCTCGAACCGAAGCTTCGACGACGAGATAATCACATCTTGCCGCAGCACGAGGCCGTCTTTGGCACGGACCCAAGCCACTGCCTGTAGCAATTCTTCCTCAGGAATGCCGGGCGCCGGCTGGGCGCGGTACTCCACCCGCATCACGCGGT
This sequence comes from Lacipirellula sp., assembly GCA_036381635.1. Taxonomy (GTDB): domain Bacteria; phylum Planctomycetota; class Planctomycetia; order Pirellulales; family Lacipirellulaceae; genus Lacipirellula. Next base: position 5,199 of record DASVCM010000088.1, on the reverse strand, counting down.
GCGTCTCTTCGCCGATGGTGACGCTTTCCTGACCGGTCACTTCCGCCTCGAGCGTTTCGACCGGGGCCGTCGGCGTGCGGAACGGATTGTAAACCTCCTCGGTCCACCGGCGGCCGACGTACATGTACGGCAGCTTGGCGTCGGGAAACAGCGCCTCGTTCAGCGCCGCCCGGTCCCCAATCGGGACCTTCGGCTCATAGGTCACCTCGCTGAAGTGAACCTTGAGCTCCAGGAAGGCGCCGTTCACCTTGCCGTTCAATTCGAGCACGGGGTTGATGTCGTTGATCGATACGCGACTGCGGAAGTTCGAGAAGTTATCTAGCGAATCGAACTGCAAGTTCGTGCGGGCGTCGAACTTCATCGTGCCGATGTCGCCAACCACGCGCCGCATCAGCGCCGGCACCAAGTCCAGCAGCGGCACATCCTCGAGGACCACCCGGTTCAAGAGATTAGTGGTATTCAATACGCCGGGAACCCGCACGCTGGCCGCGTGGCCAACCTCGCGGTCGCCCCAGTAAACCCGCCAGGCCACCGGCACATTGGGCTCGTAGCCGGCCGTGACGGGGGCCTCGCCTTCGTGGAGCGAGGGCAGAATTCGGTCCACGACCAGCCAGGACATGCTGCCCAGCCATAGCGCCAACACGGCGCACACGAATACCCGGTTGGCCATGAGAGTCGACTCCCCGACCGCGACGTTTCGCTGATCCCTGCTCGTCTTCCGTTGGCCAGAGGGCCGTGAAACGACAAGCCCGTGCAGGCGCGCTCCTTCGTCACGCACTAACAATCAATCATACCGGAAAAATCTTCCCCACGCGAAGACTTTTCAGGCAGTTCGGCGACGAACGGCGCGCCTTGGCGGTATTTATTTCAATTGCATGGAAGAATTGACCGGCTTTGTCCCTCGAGAGACGCGAAACGGTGGGTCGGCGATGCCGATTTCGGCCGGCGCCCCCCCGCTATGTGCCGCCACGCCGTCGAGCCGGACATCGTTACACCTCGGCGAACCCGGTCGCCGCTGGTGCGGTCCTCTCAGGCGTGACCGGGAGGTTGAACTTTCCCTGTAACAACTGCTCCGGCGCCACGCCTTAAGCTCATAGGTCTGGCACGCCGGTTGCGACGGAAATGCGGACCCTCTTCCGCGCCCGTGCTGGCGCCGAAGACGTCCGAATGTGACCGAGCTCGCTAACGACGGCCTTTATTGAAGAGGAACCTTAAGCCGCAACGCTAAGCCTTCTTGTCGCAGCAGGTTAAGCGTTTTGCACGGCGCCCCCCGACTGCGGAAGTTCACCGCAAATTAACGGGATTTGCATTGAAATCGGCCCTGTAAGGCGATAGGTTGAACGCTCGCGCTGCCGAAGGAAACCTCTGCGTGCGACCCTAGCAGGAGATAGGTGATATGGCTGCATACTTCGTCCAGGAATGCCCGACATGCGGTAGGAACCTCCAGGTCCGCGTCGAGTACATGGGAAAGCGCGTCGTATGCCAGCACTGCAGCGCCAAATTCCAGGCCTGCGACCCCGACTCGGCAGCCTACCCGCCGATGGAATCGAGCCTGTCGGTCCTGGCCCGGGCCGATCAGCTACTGCTCGAAAGCGCGGCAAAGTCCGCCCTAAACCACGCGGCGCGAACTGCCGGGTAAACGCGGTCCTGGTCATCTGAGCGAAGCGAAGAATCTGGCTTCTCGCGCGCCTTTGCGCACGTCTTCCTAGGGAACGCCTCGGATTTCACAATGAAAGCCGCCGGCTTTGCCGGTGGACGGCCGATCAATCGACGATCTCCCTGCGATGTGGTCCCCCGGCAGAGCCGGGGGCTTTAAACGAGTCGCTTCGTGGCGCCGCGCACCACGCGTTCTAAGTCCGAAAAGAACGCCGGGTACGTCTTTGCCGTGCACTCGGGATTGCGAATGACCACGTTGGGCGTCCGCAGGCCAGCCAGGGCGAAGCTCATCGCCATCCGGTGATCGTTGTAGGTGTCGATCTCGGCGCCATGAAGTTCCTTCGGCGGGTGAATGACCAGGCCGTCGTCGAACTCCTCGACTTCAGCGCCCAGTTTCCTTAATTCAGTGGCAGTGGCGCCGATGCGATCGGTCTCCTTATGGCGTATGTGCGCGACATTGCGAATCCGCGTCGGTCCGTCGGCGAACAGGGCGACGACCGATAGCGTCTGAACCGTGTCGCTGATGGCGTTCATGTCGACGTCGACGCCGCCGAGCGGCCCGCCCTCAACCGTCGTCGAGTCGGGTCCATAGTCGACGCGGGCGCCCATCTGCCGCAAGCACTCGCAAAAGGCCAAGTCGCCTTGCAAGCTATCGCGGTTGAGGCCCTCGACGGTAATCCGGCCGCCGATGATTGCGGCCGCGGCGAAAAAATAACTTGCCGCCGACGCGTCGGGCTCAATGGCATATTGACGGCCCGCATAGCGCCGCGCGTTATCAACGCGGATCGAAGCGTAGTCGCTCTCCGCGGTAGCGGCGGCGGCGAACGACCTCATCACCTCAAGCGTCATGTCAACATAAGGAATCGAAACGAGCGCCCCCTCGACCGCCAGTTCGACGGGCCGCGCCGCATACGGCGCCGCCATCAGGACGCCGCTCAGAAACTGGCTGGAGATATCGCCACGGATTGTCGCGCGGCCGCCTGCCAGGCCGCGAGCGTTTACAACGATGGGCGGACAGCGCTGTTCGCCTTCGCACTTGATCACGGCGCCAAGCTGCTTCAGCGCATCAACAAGATCGCCAATCGGCCGCTCGCGCATCCGCGCGACGCCATCCAGCCGATACTCGCCGCGTCCCAATGCGACCATCGCGGTAAGAAATCGCATCGTGGTGCCGCTATTGGCGACAAACAAGTCGGCGCGCGATGCTGGAACCGTGCCGCCACAACCCTCCACGCGCAGCGTCCGGCCGCCCTCTTCAGCTTCGACGACAATCCCTAACGAGCGGAGCGCCGCAATCATCACCCGCGTGTCTTCGCTGTCTAGCGCGCCGGTTAACGTCGAGTCGCCCTCGGCCAACGCCGCGCACACCAGCGCCCGATTGGTAATACTCTTCGACCCCGGCGGCCGCACCGATGTTAACATCGGTCTCGCCGCAGGAACTATCTCGATCGAATCCGTCATTCGCCTGGACAAACCTGTCAAAAACTTTTGTTGAAAATGGCCGCCGCGTTTGTTAAATATGTACGCATGTTCACACTACCAGGTGTTGCCAGAAATGTGTTTGTAGGAGGCCGCCGCGGCGAGCCGATTCCACGCTCGTGCGTCGCCACTTGCCGCGTCGCCAGGCGACGCCGAAGCTCGGCTTCATGCCGACTGGATGGCGGCGTAATTGCCACGCTCCCGACATGCGGTTAACTTCCATTGGCGCAGTAACTTCTGATTTCTGTCGCCAAAAATGCGATTAACGACAAAATTCCTGAGCGACAATATAATCCTTCACATCACGGCGTCGCGCTGAACTCCAGTATCCTCCAAGTCTTCCCATGCGAAAAGTCAAAACCGGCGGCGGTTGGCCCGCAATCCTGTATACGCTCCGCAAAGGCCGCGAGGCCGGCGGCGTCTGGAAGCTCTGGAAGGCCATGCGCACCAAGAACGCGTGCAAAACCTGCGCGCTGGGCATGGGCGGTCAGCGCGGCGGCATGGTCAACGAGGCCGGCCACTTTCCCGAAGTCTGCAAAAAGTCGCTCCAGGCGATGGTCGCCGACATGCAGGGCGCCATCACTCCCGACTTCTGGGCCAAGTACAGCCCGACCGAGCTCCGCGGCCTCTCGCCGCGCGAGCTCGAGAACTGCGGCCGCCTCACGCAGCCGGTCCTCTACACACCCGAGCTGCGCCGCTACCAGCCGATCTCCTGGGAAGACGCCTTCCGCCGCATCGCCTCGAAACTCGCCGAGCTGACGCCCGACGAAACGTTTTGGTACTTCAGCGGCCGAAGCAGCAATGAAGCCGGCTTTCTGCTCCAGCTCTTCGCCCGGCTGTACGGCACGAACAACGTCAACAACTGCAGCTACTATTGCCACCAGGCAAGCGGCGTGGGACTCAACAGCGTCACCGGCAGCGGCACGGCGACCGTCGAGCTGGACGACGTTGAGAAGGCCGATCTGGTGTTCGTCATCGGCGGCAACCCAGCGAGCAACCACCCGCGGCTGATGCGCACGCTGATGACCGTCCGCCGCAACGGCGGAGAGGTGATCGTCATCAATCCGATCGTCGAAACGGGGCTGGTGAATTTCAGCGTTCCCAGCGATCCGATCAGTCTGCTGTTCGGCACGAAGATCGCCTCGCTCTATGTGCAGCCGCACATCGGCGGCGATCTGGCGCTGCTCACCGGCGTCGCGAAGCGGATCGTCGAGATGGGCGCTCAGGACGAGGCGTTCCTCAATAACTCCTGCAACGGCTGGCCAGAATTGCGACAGCGCCTCGCGACGGTTGCCTGGGACGAGATTGTCGAAAAGAGCGGCGTTTCGCGCGGCGAGATTGACGCGATCGCCGACCGCTACGCCCAGGCGAAGAACGTCGTCATCTCCTGGACGATGGGCATCACCCACCACGCCCACGGCGTGCAGAACGTCCAGGCCATCGGCAATCTCGCGCTTCTGCGCGGCATGGTCGGCAAGCCGGGCGCAGGGCTCATGCCAATTCGCGGCCATTCGAACGTCCAGGGCATCGGCTCGGTCGGCGTCACTCCTAAACTCAAGGACGCCATCTTCGACCGCCTGCAAAGTCACTTCGGCGTTGAACTTCCAACGACGCCAGGTCGCGACACGATGGCCTGCATGGAGGGATCGGCTAGCGGCGAATTGAAATTCGGCCTCTGCCTCGGCGGCAATTTGTACGGCTCCAACCCCGACGCGGCCTTCGCCGAGCGAGCCCTGAAGAATCTCGACATGCTTGTCTACCTGAGCACCACGCTGAACACCGGCCACGCTTACGGTTTAGCCCATGAGACGATCATCCTCCCGGTGCTCGCCCGAGATGAGGAGCCGCAGCCCACGACGCAGGAGTCGATGTTCAACTTCGTCCGCCTCAGCGAAGGCGGCCCGGCGCGGCACGCGGGCCCCCAGAGCGAAGTGGAAGTCATCGCATCAATCGCCGCCGAAGTCGCCGCGCGCACAGAAGATGCCCACAGCGCCGGCGCCCGAAGCGCCAGCAAGGCCGCCCCTATCCTGGCCGCCGCCGGCGCGTCCCTGAAAGCCCCCGGCT
>DASVCM010000087.1:0-5378 GCA_036381635.1 Lacipirellula sp. | reverse complement strand
AATCCGATGGGAGATTTCGCCAAGTGCGGCCCGCTGTTGGTCCGTAAGCTCGTCCCAATGAAGCCGATTCAGCTCGAGGCTCGCATCTCGAACGGCAAATGCTAGATGGTCCAGCTCTTCCCCCTTCAACTCGGCGTGGTGAGCCGCCAAGTGTTCCATACCCGCCACCTCTCTTAGGGCATTCCGCAGCTGCGCAAAGATTGGGTCGTCCGTCATAAAACGTCCTCCGTTCCCCCTCTGCAGAAAGTCGGAAATAACTGATGAAAGTGGCCACCGACTTCTCTATGTTCTAGTTGATTAAGCCACTATCCCGAGGCGTACTGTGTACCTATCCCACGCCGAGCTCTCGCAACTCAGCCAGTAAGGAAAGCGGGAGCGAAAGAATACGAATAATGGGATCGTGCACCGTTCCGCCGGGCCCAAATCAATAGCAGCCCCAAATCAAACAGCTGTAAGCCTTTACCGAACGCCGCCGTCACGACCCGCAGCAATAAAGGGACGACGGCCCAAACCCAACATCCCAAAACCCTCCGGCATGCACCACAATTACAACTACATGCCCACAAGCGAGTTAACGAAACTCCACTAGCCGTAACCACCAAGAAACCCGATTTTTGGGCCGACGCCCCCCCAAGTTCGCTCCGCCCAAAATCCCAAAAACCCAAAACCCACTTACCACTCACCAAACCATGGCCCGCTGGCCCCGACACGTCTGGACCACCATCTTCACCTACGGACTCATCTTCGCAGGCTTCCCGCTCCTGTGCTGGCTAGCCTACGCCTGGGTCCGCGGCTGGATCCCTTAATATCATTGCAGCCCCGGCCTTTGGCCGGGGGTCGCCTGCCATCAGTTCCGACTTCGTCCCATGGTGAGCGACCCCCCGGCAGAGCCGGAGGCTGATATCGCAATGCAATCCGATCAACTCTAGCGACCGCCCAATGTCCGTCATCGATAAGCAACAACTCGAACAAAGACTCGCCCCCCACAACCAGCAGCACCTGCTGCGCTTCTGGGACGAACTCGACGACGCCGGCCGTGCCAAGCTCGCCAAACAGATCCAAAGCGTCGACCTCGACCTGATCCACTCCCTCTATCAGGGAAACGTCGATCAACCCGATTGGGCCGAGCTCGCCCGCCGCGCCGAGCCCCCAACCGCTGTGCGGCTTAGCGACCGCGCCAATGCGAACGGCAAGACGCCGCTCGGCTTCACTCCTTCCGAAGCTCGCCAGCGTGGGGTCGCGGCCCTCCGCGCCGGCGAAATCGGCGTCCTGCTCACCGCCGGAGGGCAGGGGAGCCGCCTCGGGTTCGACAAGCCCAAGAGCATGTACCCTATCGGCCCGATCTCCAAGGCGACCCTCGCGCAGATCCACATCGAAAAGGTTCGCCGCGCGGCCGAGCGCTACGGCAAGCCCGTGCCGCTCTACCTGATGACCAGCCCCGTCACGCACGACGACACGGCGAGCTTCCTCAACGAGAACAATCGCTTCGGCCTGGCCGAGGACGACCTGTTCGTCTTCTGCCAGGGAACGATGCCGGCGGTCGATGCGAAAACGGGCCGGCTGCTGTTGGAAGCAAAGGACTCGCTCTTCCTTAGCCCCGATGGCCACGGCGGCACGGTTGCCGCGCTGGAAAAGACCGGCGCTATCGAGCATATGCGCCGCCGCGGGATTAAGCACCTGTTCTACCTGCAGGTCGATAACCCGCTCGCACCCGTCTGCGACGCCGAGCTGATCGGCTATCACCTGCTGACCAACTCTGAGCTCACTTCGCTGGCCGTCGCCAAGCAGGAGCCGCGCGACAAGCTCGGCAACTTCGTCATGCTCGACGGCCGGCTCAACGTCATCGAGTACAGCGACTTCCCCGACGACGTGGCAGAGCGCCGCGAAGGCGGCGACTCTCGACCATCTTCCGACCCTCGACCCCTCCGCTTCTGGGCCGGCAGCGTCGCCATCCATGTCTTCGACGTAGATTTCCTTGCGCGATCTCTAAAGCTGAAGGATCGCCTCCCCTTCCACATCGCCCACAAGAAGGCCGAGTACATCGACGACTCCGGCCAGCTTGTCGAGCCTAAAGAGCCGAACGCCTTGAAGTTCGAGCGGTTCATCTTCGACCTGCTGCCTCATGCCGAGCGGCCAATCGTCATCGAATACGCCGAGGAAGAGTCGTTCGCCCCGCTTAAGAATGCCCCCGGCGCGCCGAAGGACACGCCCGAGTACGTCCACCGGTTCATGCTGGCCCAACACCGCCGCTGGCTGCAGGCTGCTGGCGCCGAAGTGGCTGACGGCGCCGACGTGGAGATCAGCCCGCTAGCGGCGCTCGATGCCGAAGATTTGTCGCAGCAGCTCGCCGGCAAGCCGCTCCAAATCGATAAAACGACCTACCTCACCCGCGAAAACGGCGGACGCCTTAGCAGCATCGCGAGCGGCCCCTCGGCTTCGCCCAAACTAAGCAAATCTTAAGTTTTTGCGTTACCGCCGGAAAAACCGATCCAATTTAACGCCGCGGCCGATCTTTCTAATTGACCGGGCAGGGGTCCGTTACGTATTAATGGCTGTTACGCGGGAGCCGCTTCCGCGTCTTATCCGGGAGCTTGCGTCGCGTGGCGCCGGCCTCGATTCATCACTACTAATTAGGAGCTTCGGACGTATGAAGAGCCCATGGTGGATTGGCGTTGGTCTGGCCGCCCTGCTCGCGTTCGGCGCGAGCACCGCGCTGGCCGACAAGGATTGCGACAAGGAAAAGGATTGCGACAAGTCCGAGCTGCTGGCCGATTGCGGCAAGTGCGATAAGGACAAGGGAGACGACGAGGAAGAAGACGCCGACGAAGCCTTGCTCCTGGCCGACTGCGGCAAGTGCGACAAGGATAAGGGCGACGACGAAGAAGAGGGCGACGACGAACTGCTCGCCGACAAGGACGGCGAGTGCTGCGATAAAGAGAAAGGCGATTGCTGCGATAAAGACGAAGAAAGCGCCGAAGAGCTGCTCGCCGACTGCGGCAAGTGCGATAAGGACAAGGGCGACGACCACGAAGATGACGACGAGGACGATGACGAAGCCCTGCTCGCCGACTGCGGCAAATGCGACAAGGACAAGGGCGACGACCACGACGACGAGGAAGACGACGAACTGCTCGTCGCCTAGTTGGTAGCTCTAAGGTCTCGCAAGAGATACTTCCAGGGCGCCCCGCTCGAGCGGAGGCGCCCTTTTTTTTATGACCGTACCTGAATGAACTTCCGTCACCAGCCCCGTTTTGCCATACTCCGCGGCCTTTGGATTTCAAGGCACCGCCCCTCCAAGCCGTCATTCTGAGCGCGGCGAAGAATCTAGCCCGCTAGTTGGGCCAGATTCTTCGGCAGACCTCAGAATGACGTAATCGCGATCGTCAAAGCAATGAAACTCTTCTTCTCCGTCGGCGAACCGAGCGGCGACCTCCACGGCGCCAACCTGATCCGCGCCTTCCGGCGGCAGCACGCCGATTGGGAGTTCGTCGGCTACGGCGGCCCGCGCATGGCTGAGGCTGGCTGCCGGCTCCACGCCGACCTCACGCAACTGGCCGTGATGTGGATCGCCCGCGTGCTGGTGAACCTCCACAAGTTCATCGGGTTATTGATCCAAGCCGATCGCTTCTTCCGCGACGAGCGGCCGGACGCGGTGATTCTCATCGACTACCCCGGCTTCAATTGGTGGATCGCCCGCCGCGCGAAGGCCCGCGGCATTCCGGTCTTCTACTACGGCGCGCCGCAACTCTGGGCGTGGGCCAGTCACCGCGTGAAGAAGATGCGCAGATTTGTGGATCACGTGCTCTGTAAGTTGCCGTTCGAGGAAGCCTGGTTTCGGCAGCGAGGCTGCAACGCGACGTACGTCGGCCACCCGTACTTCGACGAGCTGCGCAATCGGCGGCTCGACCAATCATTTATCAATGAGGTCGAACATGCGCATGCCCCGCTGGTGACCATTCTTCCCGGTTCACGAACGCAGGAAGTGGAAGCAAACACGCGCACGCTGCTGCGCGCCGCGGCGCTGATTCGTCGACGCGTCGGATCCGTACGTTTCGCTGTCGCCGCCTTCAAGCCGGCGCAGGCCGAGGCCGTTCGCACACTGGCGACTGAGCTGGATGTCGACGTGCAGATCCACGTCGGCCGCACGCCGGAGTTGATCCACGCGGCGGATTGTTGCCTGGCCTGCTCGGGATCCGTCTCGTTGGAACTCCTCTACCACGCAAAGCCGAGCGTCATCCTCTATCAGGTGTCGCGATTCGGCTACTTTATGCAAAGTATGTTCCGAAGGTGCCGGTATATTACTCTGGTAAACTTGTTGACGGCTGACGACATCACAACGCCGCGCCCTGCGGCGCTCTACGATCCGGCCAACCCGCGCGACGCCCATGTACTGATGCCGGAATATTTGGCCTACACAGATAAGTCGGAGCAGGTCGCGGCTCATTGCATCGAGTGGCTCACCGACGCCGAAGCGCGACGCGACCGATGGGAAGCGCTTAGCGAGCTACGGGATCGATTCGCCACGGGGGGCGCCTCCGAGCGCGCCGCCGAGTACATTCGGACAACCCTCGGCGGCAACGCGACGCCGCTGCGGCAGGCTTCTTAAACCGCTTGCTAATGAGGATTAGCCGCAGGGCGCTAGCCCGCGGTTTGCCGCTGAACCGGCCGCTAGCGCGGTCCGGCTAATGATTCTGAGTGTTTGAGATCGAGCTGAGATGTTGCTTTCCGAACCGCCGCCGACTCAAGGCGACCTCCACTTCCGCGTCGCGGGCATTCCCGTACGGGTTCACCCATTCTTTTGGCTGGTGACGCTCGTCATGGGCCTGAGCGGCCGCGGCGACACGCCGCCGGCGGCGCTGGTCGCCTGGATCGTCGTCGTCTTCGTGTCGATCCTCGTCCACGAACTGGGGCACGCCCTGTTGCAGCGAAAGTTCGGCGGCCGGCCATGGATCACGCTCCACGGCATCGGCGGCCTGGCCTCGTGCGACGACTGCGATCGGCGTCCTTCGAGCCAGATCCTCATCTCACTGGCCGGTCCCGCGGCGGGATTCTTCTTGGCAGCGATTGTCTTCGCGGCGATCAAGTTGAGCGGTCATCACGCGGGTTGGACGTCAAGCGAAGTTGTCCCCGCTGGCGTTGACGGAGTGATTCTGTTCGGCGTTGCCGTGTACTTCGAACCGTTCGCCTCCTTCGCGGCGAACGAGTTCGTCCGCAATATGTTGTGGGTGAACATCGCTTGGGGGCTAATCAATCTACTTCCTGTATACCCGCTCGACGGCGGCCGCATCGCGCGCGAGGTGCTCACATTGCGTCATCCGCGGCGTGGAATCGTCTGGTCGTATCAGTTATCCGCCGTCGTCGCCGGGGGAATGGCGCTG
>DASVCM010000086.1:0-2640 GCA_036381635.1 Lacipirellula sp. | reverse complement strand
ATGGCAAGAGGCGGTCCCCAGCGGCGGCCGCGTTTCGGAGTTGAATCCAACCTCGGCGCTCACGATCAATCCCGGCGGGAGCATCAGCTTCGCGGGATTGTGGAACCCGGCCGGCCCTCAAGACGCCGGCGACCTGAGCTTCCAATATCGCGACACGACCGTGGGAACGCTCACCGGCGCCGTCGAGTTCGCGTCCAGCGCGGACGGCGATTACGACAATAACAATGTCGTCGACGGCCGGGACTTCTTGGTTTGGCAACGCGGTGGCTCTCCGGATTCCCTGAGCTCTGCCGATCTGGCCGCATGGCAAGACAACTTTGGCTCGGGCGTAAGCGCTGGGGCGTTCGTCGCCAGCGTTCCCGAGCCGGGGTCGGCTCTGCTGATTGTAGTAGGACTGGGCCTGGCAGCGGTTCATAAGCGAGGGCGTTAGGGCGACTTGATTGCGACGCTGGCAAGCGCTTGTTCGCGGGATGACAGAGAAGAGGTCTGTGGAACGTATGGACATGAAATGGATTAGGCGAGATTCGACAAGTCACGCGCCGCTGAGCGGTTTCACACTGGTCGAGCTGCTGGTGGTGATTGCGATCATTGGCGTCCTGGTGGCGCTGCTGCTTCCCGCCGTCCAGGCGGCGCGAGAGGCGGCGCGGAGAGCCCAGTGCCAGAATCAGATGCGGCAGATCGGCATTGCCCTGCAGAACCATCACGACGCGAAGGGACAGTTGCCGGCGGGGGAGTTCTGGTACTTCAACTACGACCGGAAGCCTGGCGAGGGCTACATGTCGTGGGGATGGCTGCCCAAGATCCTTCCCTACATGGAACAAGCTTCCTTGCTCGCCCAGGCGAACTTCAGCTACGCGGCTACAACGGAAGGCTTTCAGGGAATCTACAATCGCTCGGTCATCCGGACGACAGTTCCTGGATTGCTTTGCCCGTCCAATTCCTTCCGCGGCGAGGTCACGGAAAACGAGTTCTTTCATGCGCACAGTAATTCCAACGCTCAGATCGCCGAAGCCGACTACGCCGCCAGCATTGGCGACTATCGAAATGCCGGGGGAACCGGCGACGGCCTTGATCCCTCGATCGATAACGATGGAGACGGGCTCCCCGACTGGCCTGTATTCGGCAACGTCTTTGGACCTGGCAGCGCCTTGAGTCCGTCGTACCCTGCACGACATCCGACGCGCGGAGTTATCAATCGATTTGGTTGGGCGGCCAAATTCAAGCAGATCCCGGATGGTTTATCCAATACCTTTGCCGTGGGCGAGTGCGTCGGCGCCTGGTGCCTCTCGCAAAACTTCGGCACGCAGTCGTTCTCGACCACCGCCCAGCCCATCAATCACATGAACCCGCACTATTTGGCTGGGACGGCTAACTGGCCAACTAACGCCAATCCGCAATGGGCAGATGCGATCGCCTTCCGCAGCCTGCATCCCGGCGGCGCTCACTTCATTATGTGCGACGCTTCGGTGCACTTTCTGAGTGAGAACCTCGATCACGCGTCGTATCGAGCGATGGCGTCGAGAGAGGGTGACGACGTAATTGCCGAGGGAGTTAAGTGAGCCATGGAGCGACGTGCGATTTACAACAGACTGTCGCTATTTGCTGTACTCCTTGCGTCAAGCGTCGGTTGCGGCGGCAGCGGCGACCAGTTGCCGCGCGCCCAGGTTACCGGGACGGTGACGCTGAATGGCGAACCCGTGCCGGCGGCGACGATTCTGTTCCGCCCCGCTTCCGGCCGCGCAGGCAGAGGCAAGGTCGAAAATGGAGTCATCGTCGAAGCTTCGACCTACGGGATCAACGACGGCATTGTTTTGGGAACTCACAAGATCGCCGTGCAGCCGATTCCGGAGGTTGTCCCCATCACCGGGTCGCGGATGGATGAGCCGAGCACGCCCGGCAAGAGTACGCAAACACTACCGTCCTATGCAGCCGACCTGCGCCCAGCTCGGGCGAAGCCTGCAGGGATCCCGGCAAAGTATCAGGACCCTGATCGTTCCGGTTTGTCAGCCGAGATAACAGAAGACAACAGCGAGCTGACGCTTGAACTGACGAAGTAGTCACAACTGCGAGCGATCGCGCCGCCTCGCGTCACAACTGCGTTTGCTTGCGAAATTCTCCCGGCGTCAAGCCTGTGTTGCGCTTGAACGCGGTCGCGAATTGTGATGCCGTGCCGTAGCCGGTCAGCGCGGCGATCTTTGACAATTTATACCGCGTCTCCATCAAGAGCAGCTTGGCCCGGGACATGCGGACGCGTTCGATTTCGGTCGCTGGCGTGCGACTGAAGGCGGCGTAGAATCGTCGCTCCAGCGTCGAGCGGCTGATGTTGATCCGCTTGACGACGTCTTGAACCGTGAGGCCTTCGCAAGCGTGGTCGCGAATGATCTGCATTGCCGTCGCGATGCCGCGATCGTCGATGGCGGCGGCTTCCGATGAGAGTCGCCGAGCAATTCCCTTGGGCGAAATGTAAATGGTGTCCTCAGGGGGCGTCGCCCCGTCCATCATGGCGTCGAGCAGCGCGGCGCCTTCATAACCTAAGCGCATCGTATCCGGCTGCACGCTGCTAAGCGGCGGATTGCAGAGCTCGCAAATGACTTCATCATCATCGACGCCAATGACGGCGACTTCCTCGGGGACCGACAG
>DASVCM010000085.1:0-5207 GCA_036381635.1 Lacipirellula sp. | reverse complement strand
CTCTCGCACTTCTTCATCGATCGGCCGATCTTCGCTACGGTTCTGTCGATCGTCATCGTGATCGTCGGCGGCGTGGCGGTGATCGCCCTGCCGGTAGCCCAGTATCCCGACGTCACGCCGCCAACGGTTTCTGTGACGACCACTTATCCTGGCGCGAGTGCTCAGGTCGTCGCCGATACCGTCGCAGCGCCGATTGAACAGCAGGTCAATGGCGTCGAGGACATGCTCTACATGCAGTCGCGGTCGACTAACGACGGCGCGATGACGCTCGACGTGACGTTCAACCTGGGAACCGACATCGACTTCGCTCAGGTGCTTACGCAAAACCGCGTGGCGATCGCGGAAGCGAAGCTGCCGGAGGAAGTCAAACGGCAGGGCGTGACGACAAAAAAGAAGTCGCCGAGCATCTTGCTGTGCGTCAACTTGATTTCTCCGGACAAGCGGTACGACCAGCTCTATATCAGCAATTACGCCACGATCAATATTCGGGACGCCCTCGCCCGCTTGGAGGGCGTGGGCGACGTGACGCTACTCGGGGGGCGCGACTACAGCATGCGGGTCTGGTTAGACCCCGAACAACTAGCGACGCGCAATCTGACGGCTTCGGACGTTGTCAAAGCGCTGCAGGAGCAAAACGTCCAAGTGGCGGCGGGGCGGATCGGCCAGCCGCCTGTGCCGACAGGCCAGCAATTCCAACTCACGATCAATACGCTGGGCCGACTGCTGGAGGCGGAGCAGTTCGATGACGTTGTCATCAAAACGGCGGCCGACGGGCAGATCGTGCGGCTGCGGGACGTCGGCCGCACCGAACTCGGTTCGCAAAGCTATGACGTGAACTGCTATTTCAACGGCGAACCGAGCGTCGCGCTGGCCGTCTACCAGTTGCCCGGCTCGAACGCCCTGGCCACGGCGGAAGCGGTGCGCCACCGGATGGAGGAACTGAAGGAGCGGTTTCCGCAGGGACTCGACTACGTCATCAAGTATGACACGACGGTATTTGTCGACGAGTCGATCCACGCGGTCTATCACACGCTGTTCGAGGCGGTGGTGCTGGTATTCATCGTGGTGCTCGTCTTCCTGCAGGACTGGCGGGCGACGATCATTCCGATGATTGCGGTGCCCGTGTCGCTCGTCGGCACGTTTGCGGTGATGAGCTTGCTGGGATTCTCGATCAATAATCTATCGCTCTTTGGTTTGGTGCTGGCGATTGGCATCGTCGTCGATGACGCCATTGTGGTCGTCGAGAACTTCGAGCGTTGGCTTTCCGAGGGCATGACGCCGAGAGACGCCGCACGGAAGGCGATGGTCGAGGTATCGGGACCGGTGATTGCGATCGCCCTGGTGCTGGCCAGCGTGTTCATTCCGACAGCCTTTATTGCCGGCATCAGCGGCCAGTTTTATCGGCAGTTCGCCCTGACGATCGCGGCGTCGACGATCATTTCGGCGTTCAACTCGCTAACGTTGAGTCCCGCTCTTTGCGTACTGTTGTTCAAAGGGCACGGCGCCGGCCACGGGGAGCAGAAGCAGCCGCTGCCCGGCGCGGGCGTAGCACTCGTCTTCGGCGTCCTGGCAGCGCTGTTCGCCGAGCCGGCGGCGGTCAGACTGGCCAGCGATTGGCTGGGGCGGACGCCGGGTTGGCTCACCCCCGTCGCGTTTGTTGTGCTGTTCATCCTGGGCGGCGCCGTCGGGTTGCTGCTCAGCGGGCTGGTCAATCGAGGTCTGAACGCGTTCTTTCGCGGCTTTAATCGCTCTTTCGACTGGTTCCGCGACGGCTACGTCGGCGCCACGCGCCAGTTTCTCCGGCTGGGCGTCGTGGTCATGCTGATCTACGCGGGGCTCATCGGACTGACCGTCGTCGGCTTCCGGAATGTTCCCGTGGGCTTCATTCCGCCGCAGGACAAAGGCTATCTCATCGCATCAACACAGTTGCAGGATGGGGCCAGCTTGGAGCGGACCGACGCCGTCGTGAAGCAACTCAGCGAGATGGCGCTCAAGGACGAGGGCGTGGAAGCCGTCATTGCAGTACCCGGCTATTCCGCGGTCACCAGCGTGAACCTGCCGAATATGGGGACGATGTTTGTCATCCTCAAGCCATTTGAGGAGCGAGCCGGTCACGATGACCTCTACGATCAGACGGTCGCGGCCCGGTTGACGTCCCAATTCAACAACGTCCTTGAAGCTCGCTCGGGCGTCTACGGCGCGCCGCCCATCGACGGTTTGGGAAGCACCGGCGGTTTCAAGCTGCAGGTGCAGGACCGCAGCGATTCCGGGCCGTTCGCGCTGCAGGACGCGGTGCAAGCCGTCGCACGCGAAACGGCCGCCGAGCCCGGCATGCTCGCGGCCGCCACCAGCTTCACGGCTAACCAGCCGCAGCTGTTTGTCGATGTTGACCGCACCAAGGCGAAAAACAACGCCGTCGAGCTGACAGCCATTAATCAAACGCTGCAAGCGTATCTTGGATCGGCCTACGTGAACGACTTCACGCGGTTCGGACGCAACTGGCAGGTGATGGTTCAGGCCGACGCACAATACCGGCTACGACCGGAGGACGTTGGCTTGCTGAAGACGCGAAACGTGAACGGCGCGATGGTGCCGCTGGCTGGCCTGGTTACGGTCCGAGAAGTCAGCGGTCCCGCCGTGGTGAACCGGTACAACATGTTTCCGTCGGCCGAGGTCACCGGCGTCCCCGCGCCTGGCGTGGCGTCGGGGCAGGTCATCAAGGCGCTTGACCGAATTACGGCCGAAGTGCTGCCGCCCTCAATGGGTTGGGAGTGGACTGAGCTGACGCTCATGCAAATCCTGGCGGGCAACACGGCGGCGTTCGTGTTTGCTCTAGGCACGGTATTCGTCTTCCTCGTGCTGGCTGCCCAATACGAGAGTTGGAGTCTGCCGCTGTCGATCATCCTGATCGTGCCGATGTGCCTGTTGGCGGCGATCGCCGGCGTGTGGATTGCGGGCATGGACAACAACATCTTCACGCAGATCGGTCTGGTGGTGCTGATCGGCCTGGCCGCGAAGAATGCGATTCTGATCGTCGAGTTCGCCAAGCAGCGTCAGGACGAGGCGAGCATTTCGCATGACGAGGCGGCGCTCGAAGCCAGCAAGATGCGACTGAGGCCGATTCTGATGACCTCATTCGCGTTCATTCTGGGCGTCGTGCCGCTGGTGCTCGGCGTGGGCGCCGGGGCCGAGATGCGTAACGCGCTGGGCGTCGCGGTGTTCAGCGGCATGCTAGGCGTAACGATCTTTGGACCTTTCTTCACGCCGGCATTTTATGTGCTCGTCAAGCGAGTTGCCGATCGCGGGAAGAACCTTACCGCCGCGCACCATTCCGTAAAGGCGGACCACCTTCTCGACGGCGCTAATCTCAGCCGTCCAAGGGAAGAGGTCCTGGCGGCCAAGGGTGATTGACTGTTCGTATGGGTCAACTGCTAAAAGGGCGGTTGGCCGTCATTCGGCCTGCCTGGGCTCCCACGCTTCGTTTAGCCAAGTGCCTGTAAGTAGCGGATTTTGCTTGAAAACCGCAGTAACCGAGTGCATGCTCCAAAAGGTGGGCCCCGTTCCGCCAGTCGTCGCTGAATTCCTTTGAGTGACTGAGTAGATTGGCCGCCCTTAGCTCATTTTGCGGATAGGCATAGCTCACCAATGTGTATAAGTCACCTAAGCTTCGTCCGTACCACCGTCGCAGTCGCCGTGCTGCTTTCAATTGTAGCCGGGCGAGAGGCGTCTGCCGAAAACTGGGCCGACCGGCTTGGCTTTCCCGCCGGTCGAAAAGTCGTGCTGCTGCATGCCAACGAGCTGGGCATGTGCTTCGAAGCCAACGCGGCCGCGGCGCAGTTGGCGGACGCCGGGTTGGTTCGATCGTTCAGTGCGATGGCGCCCTGCCCGTGGTTTGCAGACGCCGCTCAGTGGAGGCGATCGCGTGAAGATGCGGACGTGGGCTTAGAACTGACGCTCAGTAGCGAGTTCGAGAACTATCGCTGGAAACCTGTCTCGCCGTCCGATCTGACGGCGAGCCTTTGTGATGACCAAGGCTATTTCTGGCGAACGCCGATCCAGACGATGGTGAACGGCTCGGCCGCGGAGGCTGAGCAGGAGCTAATCGCGCAGATCGATCGCGCCAAGAAGCTTGGGCTGAATCCCACGCATCTCACCACGCACTTGGGGGCGATGGTGACGCGACCCGATTTAATCGAGGCGTACTTGCGGATAGCGAGACGGCACTGGGTTCCTGCGGTGGTCGTCGAGCTAACGCCTGAACAAGTTGCAAGATTCGAGCAGCAGGGCTATCCCTTGCCTGACGATATCATCGAGCTGCTCAGTGACTACCCCTTGCCCAAGGTCGACGACTTGCAGGCTGTACCCGCGGCGGAGACCTACGACCAGAAGAAGGAGGGTTTTCTAACGCTGCTCGACGAGCTGGCGCCCGGCATCACGCAAATCGCCTTCCGGCCGGCAATTGAATCTGACGCGCTTCCCCGCATCACTGGTGATTGGCAGCAACGGAACTGGGACGCCCAATTGCTGGCTGATCCGGACGTGGCGGCGGCGATTCGCGATCAAGAGATCGTTGTGACCGATTGGAAAGAATTGATGCGACGGTTCGAAGGCGCCGCCGATGAGGAAGTCAATGCGTCGGATTCCTCGGTTCAGGCAAAGAATTGAGGCCCCGCGACATGTTGCTTACTCCTGGCAAACTTTCGCGGCGATCGTTTCGCTGTATGCTTGGTTGCGGCATGCTCGCCCTCCCATGCCTGGCGTATACGCAAAGCTACTACGGCGCCGGCTATCAGCCCGCTAAGGTCAAGCCGTTTGCGTCCCAGTCAGGCGCCGGCCAGGGACATGCTAACTACATGCATCCGACTCGCGATCTTTACAACCAATACTTCTACCATCGCCCATCGGTAAGCCCGTATCTGAACCTGGGTCGTCCAACGGCCGGCGGAACCACCACCGCTTATCACGCCTGGGTCCGCCCCGAACAGCAGCGCCGAGAACGACAGGCCCAGCAGCAGTCAGCGTACATTGCCGCGCGCAAACAACAGACGCGCTATACCGGCGCCAGCTATGGCGCCGGCAGTAAGGTGGGAATGGGCGCGGCGCCGATGGTTAAGCCGAGCGCCTATTACAACCAGTGGTATGGCGGCAAGCACTATCGTTAACCACCCTCGACGCATAGCATCGGCCCAGCTGGCTTGGCGGAGCTG
>DASVCM010000084.1:0-3341 GCA_036381635.1 Lacipirellula sp. | reverse complement strand
CCGGCCATCCTGGCCGGAGCATCGCGAGAGACGCTACCTCGCGCGCCGGTCCAGGATGGACCGGCTATATCGTTTGTCGCGGCGTCTCGCTCGTCTGGCGCGTGAAGTGCGGCGGGCCGACGACCGGCTTTGCTGCCGGCGGCGAGATTCGCGATTGCCGCGTCAGCTCGCGCACGACCCACTCCAAGCTGCCGCTTTCGGCGGCGAGCGAAAGGTGGCGATCGGCCCAGCTAGGTCCCGCCGCCATCTTGCGGCAGTGTTCCAAATACTCGACGCAGCCAAGCTCTTCGGCCATCGAACTCAACTTTCCCGCCAATCGTTCCACAATTTCACGCACGCTGCGCACTTCGTCATCCACATCGACCAGTTGCGCGGCGAGCCCGTAGCGCGACGCCCGCCACTTGTTCTGCCGCACCATCATCGGGTGGCAGTCGTGCTGGTAGGCTCCTTCGTCGATCTCGTCGGAAAGCGACTTCACCAGGCAATGCACCAGCGCCGCCAGCGCGAGCGTGTCGTCCAAATTGCCCGGCATGTCGCACATGCGGATTTCCACCGTGCCGAAGTTGTGATGCGGCCGCACGTCCCACCACAGCTCTCGGATGGTTTCGATGAACCCCGTGCTGATCATGTGGTTGACCAGCCATACGTACTCGCTCCAATTGCGCATCAGCGGTGGCAGACCCGCCGTCGGCAAGAGTTCCATCACCTTCGAGCGATACGACTGCAGTCCGGTCGGCTCGCCCTGCCAATACGGGCTGCTGCTGGAAAGGGCGAGCAGCGTCGGCAGGTGCCGCGAGATGCGGTCGCAGATCATCACAGCCTTATCGCCCGAGTCGACGCCCACGTGCACGTGCAGGCCGAACGTCACCATCCGGCGCGCGAGTATCTGCAATTGCTCGACGAGCCGCAGGTATCGCTCATCGGGCGTTACCTGCTGATCGCGGCACCTGGCAAAGGGGTGCAGTCCGCCCCACCAGAGCGTCAGGCCCAACGAATCGGCCGCCGCCTCCACCACGCCCAGCCTCCCGCGAAGCTCCGCATCGACCTCGCGGATGCTCTCGCAAACGTCGGTGTTGATCTCGACGACCGACTGGATGATCTCGGGCTTGAATCGCCCGCCGCCGCGGTCGGGAAGCCGCTCGATCAGTTCATTGAACGAGCTTGCGAGGTTCATCGTCTGGATGTCGACCAGCCCAAGCTCCAGCTCGACGCCGATCGTCGGCCGGCGATTCGATTGAAATTCCAGAGCCGTCATCGGTCGTTCCCTGCAAGCGGAGTACGGACGGCGGGAGTGCAAATCACGCGCCGGCGGTCGCGACGGGTTTACATGCCATAACTACCGTGCGGGCGAGAAGTTTCACTCCGATCGCTAGAGCGGCCTCGTCGATGTCGAACGTCGGCGTATGGAGCGGCGTTATCGCATTCAGATCGCGAGCCACGCCCAGCCGGAACATGGCGCCAGGCGCGCGCTCTAGATAACACGCGAAATCTTCGCTCCCCATGCTCGGCCGCGGGATGTGGCGAACGACGATTTCGCCGGCCATGTCGCCAGCCGCCTCGCTCAGTAGCCGGGCGGCCTCCACGTCGTTGTACACCGAAGGGATGCTCGCTCCTAACTCCACATTGATTTGCGTATCCGTCGCCTCGGCGACGCCGCGCGCCACTTGATGGATCTTCTCGATCGTCTGCCGCCGGACGAGTGACTCCAGCGTGCGCAGCGTCCCATCGAGGTGAACCACTTCGGGAATGACGTTGGCATTCTCGCCGCCGGCGATGCGGCCGAAGCTCAGCACCGTCGCGTCGAGGCTGTCGTTGGCCCGCGGCACGAACTGATAGAGCGTGCTAACCAGTTGCGCTGCCGCCGCAATCGGATCCCGCGATTCATGCGGCCGGGCGCCATGGCCGCCGCGCCCTTCAACCGTGATGTGAATCGAATCGCAGTGGGCCGTGAAGGCCCCGGTGCGGAGTCCGATCTCCCCGGCGCGCCGCGTCGGATCGACATGCAGACCATAGATCGCGGCCACGCCCTCCATCGCGCCGGCGGCCATCATCGCCCGGGCGCCGGTCGCCGTCTCCTCGGCGGGTTGCAAGATGGCCCGCCAGGCAAGCGGCCAAGGCGCCCTGCCGTCGGCTTCGAGCCGTCGCAGCGCCGTCGCGGCATACGTCACCATCGCGGCATGAGCATCGTGGCCGCAGGCGTGCATCACGCCGTCGCGCGTGCTGCGATACGTGACGGGCTTCTCATCTTGAATCCGCAGCGCGTCGATATCGCCGCGGATCGCGATGCGCGGCGCTCCATCGGCGGCCGCGTTGTCGGCCACCACGCCGCAGCCATCAGGCCCCATGCGAACCGTCAGGCCGGCTGTATCGAGCTTCTGGTAGAGGACCAAGCTCGTTTCCAGCTCCGCGCCGCTCGGCTCGGGATGAGCGTGTAGATCCCGCCGCAGCGACACAAGCTCGCCGCCCGAGTCAGCGACAATCGCGTCGAGATGGTGCTTCCAGTCGGTCGGCATGGGCGAGCCCGCGGCCACGTGAGTCACTTAGCCCCCGGTCAGTGACCGGCGGCCAAGAGCCATCATAGCCCAACAAACTCCGGCGTGACGAGTTTCGGCAGCACGCCGCGCTCGTGCCCCATCGCCAGAAACTGCCGCACCGCCTCACGTCCCCGGGCGCCGAAATCGAGCGTCCAGTCGTTCACGTACATGCCGACGAATTTGTCGGCCTGGCCGCGATCGAGATCGCGGCCGTATTGGAGTGCGTGGTTCAGCGCCTCCTGGCGATGGTCGAGCCCATACCTGATGCTCTCATGCAGAATCTTCTCGACCTCGCGCATCGTCTCCGCGCCGAGATCCTTGCGAATCGCATTGGCGCCCAGCGGCAGCGGCAGGCCGGTAAGCTCCTTCCACCAGACGCCCAGATCGACCACCAGCTTGAGTTCGCTCTGCCCGTACGTGAGCTGCCCCTCGTGAATAATCAGGCCGGCATCGATCCGCCGCCCATCGCGCTCGCCGCGCTGGACCGTTTCGAGGATCTCATCGAAGGGCACGACGACATGCTGGAACTCGCGCTCCAGGCAGAGTCGCAACGCGAGGAACGCGCTGGTCAGCGTCCCCGGCACGGCGATCGTCTTGGTATTCAGATCGCCGATCTCCATCGACTCGCGAGCCACGACCATCGGCCCGTAGCCGTCGCCCATACTCGCCCCGCACGAGCAGAGGGCGTACTTGTCGTGCAGGAACGCGTAGGCGTGGATGCTGACGGCCGTCAGTTCCAGCTCGGCGTTCAGGGCACGCCGGTTCAGGGTTTCGATGTCTTGCAAGACATGCGAGAAGCGATAGCGG
>DASVCM010000083.1:0-4351 GCA_036381635.1 Lacipirellula sp. | reverse complement strand
CTGCCAGTTGCTTGAGTCCTCGGCATGCCAATCGGGGAACAACTCGCGGCAGCGGGCCTGCATGGCGTCGAGCTCGCTCTTGATGGCGGCGAAGCCGCTGAGCCATGCGTCGGCCATGGCTTGCCAGGCCGCTTCCTGCTTCTTGTTCGCGGCCTCGCGGAGGGCGTCGAAGCGGGCGACGTTTTCTTGATCGCATTGCTGGCGCTCGGCGGCGATTTCTTCCAGCTTAGGAGGAAACTCTTCATCGGCCGCAGCCAGCTCGGCGTCGCGCGTAGTTGCCAGTTGCTGCAGCCTTTCGTCCAGCTCAGCATTTGCGCGGGATGTTTCCGATTCAGACGCGGCCTCCGCTTCGGCGAGCCGCCGGTCGCGCTGCTCTTTCGCGGCGGCGACGTCGTGATCGCGGCGGCGGACAATTTCTTGGGACAGGCGATCGCTGGCCGCTCGGGCTTCCGTAGATGCGGCGGCTTCGAGCGCGCGGGCGGCGTCGATAAGCTGCCGGACGACGTCATATTGAGTGAGCGTCGCTCGTTTTCCGCGAGGTAGCACGAAGGAAATGAGGCCGCCGCCGAAGATTGCGCCCACCACGGCGCCGATAATCCAGCCGACGATCGAGAGTCCGCCGGCGATGCCGCCCGCGATCGTGAAAATCGAGACGATGGCCGCAAGCCAGCCGGTCCAGCGGTTTCCTTCCAGGAACCACGACGGGATTCGCTGGTGGGCAAGCTTGAGGACGTTGTGATGCAGATCGGCGATGGCGGACTGCATTCTCTCTTCGGCCGTTGCGCCGGAGTTGCCGGCCGCAACGGCGTCATGTTCGGTCCCGGCCGCCTGCCAATCGTGGGATTGGGCCGCCTTGGTTAGCCCGCGCATTTGCAGCAATGTATGGGCGTCGCGCTCCAGGCCGTCAACCTGCCGGCGTCGGGATTGGATTCGCTTGGCGGCCTCATCGATGATACGCTGCGGCTGGTCTTTGTGGGCGTCGTAGACGGCCAGCGCCTGCCACTCAAGTTCCTTGGCCTGATGCTCGGCAGCGGCTATCGCTCCGCTCCGCTGGTCCTCGCCGGATTTAAGCGCCGAGCGGTGCGCGGCCCGTGCCTCGCGCTCGCCCGTCTCAAATGCCGCCGCGGCCGCCGCCTTAGCTTCAGCGAAGCGGTTTTCGAGATCGCGCCGACGGCTGGCATGCTCTTCGTTCAGCCGGCGCGAGGTGTTCTCAAAATCCTTCTCGGCGTCACCCAGTTCGCTGGCCAGCGCGGCGGCGAGAACCTGCTCCTGCTGCGCGCGACGGTCCGCCAACTGCTGCAGTCGCTGCATCAGCTCCAACTCTCGGCGAGTGGAAAGGCGGGCGTCGGCCATAGTTACCATTTGAAGCCCCCGGCTCTGCCGGGGGACGGGTCACTTTTTGCTAGCTTCACAACACTTCGTCCACGGGCAAAGCCCGTGGCTTTTATCAGGCATCGCAGTCACGATGCATGTGGTCGACCATATGCGACATGCGTCCGACCGAATCCAACGCTAACTTCAGCACCGGGCCCAGCGGTTCCAAATGGTTCTTGCAGAACGAGCGGCTCACGCCGTCGTTCCAATTCTCAGATGCCTCTTGCCAGGCCTTCTGCAACTCGTCGAATGCGTCTCGAACGTGCGCGGCGCTGCTGTACATGTCGGCTGGCCGCATATCAAACCTCTTCTCGTAGGGACGTTGAAATCGAATCTGCGAGCGCGGAGTCGTTGGGATCCGGCGCTCCGTTTAAATTGCCATCACCTGTCGATCGTGCGTATGGACTTGCTTCGACCGCAGGCGTTGGCGACTGATCTGAGACATCGATGGCCTCAGGCGGACGCTCAACTTGATACTCTTCAAGCCGGCGGAGGATTCGTTCAAGAACAGCGCGCGCCCGCGGCAGGTCATGCTCCAGCGCTCGTTTCAGTTGCCCAACGCGGCCGCGATATTCAAGCGATTCGTGCCGGAAGTTGCGTTGCCACTGTTTGACGATATTGCCCTTCTCCTGGCAGTAGGCCAGCCGATCCTGCGCCGCCTTGACAGCCGCCCGCTGCTCGCGGCACGCAGGCCGCTCGTCGGCGACGGTCATCATAAGACAGCGTTCCAGATCCATTTTTGCCTGGTGGAGAGCGTCCTCGGCTTCGCGGACCTGGCCTCGCCAGTGCGCGGGCCGATCGTGTTCGAGCCACTCCTCGGTGCGATGGAGCTCAGCATCGAGCGTATCCAGAGCGGCGTGCACGCGCTTCTCGAAGCGGGCCAGCGCCGCCTGGAACGCTTCAATCGCCGGCGTTGATCGAACTTGTGCGGGACCAGACATGGCAATGAGTCGATAGGAGGTAGTGGGTAGGGGGTAGCAAAGCGGCAGTCGCATGTGCGATTCCCTACCGACTACCTACTACCCCCTACCGACTACCGCTGCTGCAGATATTCCTCAATCCGTTCCGCTTTGCGCAAGAGGAACGGCGCGTATTGATTGGTCGCTTCGATCGAGCGGCTGATGAGCTTCAGGTGCTGCTCGAACTCCTCGGCGAATTTCTTCTGTTCCTGGTCCCGCCAGGTGGCGCTAAGCGCATGCATCTGGCTGGCGAGCGTCGTCATCCGCTCTTCAAGCTCGGCGTTGAAGAGTTTTAGTTGATGAGCAAACCGGCGCAATTCCGCCGGGTCGACGATGGCTTGCGACATGCGAGCAGCCTCTGCTGGAGCGGTGTTCCGCGGCGAGTGGCCGGCGTGATACCCGGCGTCGCCCCGCTACAGTCGATTCTAACCGTAGCTGCCCCCACGGCAAAACAAATAGCCATATAGCCCGACCATCCTGGTCGGGCCAGTGTAGTCGCGAGACGACGCCTCGCGCGGAGCGAGAGGCCTACATTGCGCCCGGCCAGGTCTCCGCAGGCGTCGCCGAGGCGAGATGGCCGGGCTACTTAGCGCGGCGGCATAACCGGATCAGCCAGCGCATTCTGACCGTCAACGAGTTCCGGCAGAGGTCGATCGGCGCCGCGATACGAGGGATCGATCCGGTCCAGTTCCTCGGCCGTCGCCCGCACGGTGGCGCGAATCTGCTCGGCCGTATGCGTGCTGGTAATGAAGAACCGCAGCCGCGCCGCCCGCTCTTCGACCGCCGGATAGAGAATCGGCTGCACGTTGACCCCGCGCTCGCGAAGCTGGTGCGACAACCGCAGGGCATGCTCGGAGTTGCCGGTGATGACGGGGACTACCGGCGTGTTATTGCTCATGCCGGTATTCAGTCCGGCGTCCTTAGCGAGCCGCAGGAACAGCCGCGAGTTTTCCGCGAGCCGGGCAACGCGTTCCGGCTCTTCTTGAAGCAATTGCAACGATGCCAGGGCCGCCGCCGCGTTCGCCGGCGAGAGCCCGACGCTGTAGACGAAACCCGGCGCCGTGTACTTGAGATACTCGATGATCTCGCGTTTGGCGGCGATATATCCGCCGCAACTGCCGAACGACTTGCTGAGCGTGCCCATCCATAGATCGACTTCGCTCGGTTTGATGCCAAAATGTTCGCTCATGCCGCGGCCGTGCAGGCCCATCGTGCCGATCGAGTGGGCCTCGTCGACCATCATGTAGGCCTTGTGCCGCTTCTTGATCTCGACGAACTGCGGCAGGTCGGGGTAATCGCCGTCCATGCTGTAGACGCCTTCGACCACGATCAGCACGCGGCGATACTCGTGGCGGATCTCGCTGAGGATCTTATCGAGCGCCCGCCAATCGTTGTGCGGGAACGGCCGGCGCCGCGCGCCCGACAGGATCGCGCCCTGCATAATGCTGTTGTGAGAAAGGGCGTCGTGGACAATGAGATCGCCGGCGCCGAACAGGTGGCCGATCACCGTTTCATTGGTCGAGTGGCCGCCGACGAACAGAATGGCGTCCTCCGCGCCGATGAACTCGGCGATGCCTTGCTCAAGCTGCCGATGGAGCGGCTTCTCGCCGGAGACGAGCCGGCTGGCCGAAACGCTGGTGCCGTACTTCGCCACGGCTTCGCGCGTCGCGCGGACGACCGTCGGATCGCCCGACATGCCGAGGTAGTTGTAGCTGCAGAAATTGACATATTCGCGGCCGCCAATGACAGTGCGATCGTTCGTGATCGACTCGTGCACCGTGAAAAACGGATTGGGCAGGCCGCTGGCCGTGGTCAGCTTGAACGTTTCTTGCAGCCGCTGATACTCGGGCGACTTTTCGAAGCGATAATCTTCTTCCGGCACTTCGTAGGCGTGCGGTTTCGCGGAGCGATCCTTGAGCTTGCCGCCCATGTGCTCCTCGATCGCCTCGACGACCTCGCCGCAGGTTTCCATCGTCGGCAGGACGCTGTCGGGGAACCGGCCGCCGAAGGCTTCTTCG
>DASVCM010000082.1:0-5216 GCA_036381635.1 Lacipirellula sp. | reverse complement strand
TGCGCCCTTGGGCGCAGTAAAGCTCCTCAAAAGTTTTGGCGGTTAAGTTTATTCATTATTTAGCCCCGCCGCTCGCGGCGGGCCGCGGGGCAAGCCCGGCGGCTAAATGGGTCTTCTCGGCACGTGCAATTAAGTGCGCGTTAAGCGCTTCACTTCCGTGATAGAGGCCATGAGTCACCTCACTCGTCGCGATGCGGTTAAGTCGCTCGCCGCCGGCGCCATCGCCGTCGCGGCTGCAGCGCCCGCTCGCGCGCGGGCGGAAAAGAGTGAATTGCAGGCCGCCGCCACGCTCGAAGTCGATCCGACGCCGCGGTTCGAACTTTCTCCTTATCTCTATATGCAGTTCATGGAACCGCTGGGCGTCACGGACAGCTCCGTCGAAGCGGCCTGGAATCACCTCGAGGACGCTTGGCGCCGCGATGTGGTCGAGGTCACGCGCGAGCTGGAACCAACGATGGTGCGGTGGGGCGGCATCTTCACCGACTTCTACCGCTGGCGCGAAGGCGTCGGCCCACGCGGCGAGCGCGTCCCCATGCTCAACCTCATGTGGGGCGGCGTCGAGTCGAACCAGATTGGCACGGCCGAGTTCGTCGATTTCTGCCGACAGGTGAACGCCGATGCGCTGATGTGCGTCAACTTCGAAGGCGACGGCCGCGAGCAGTACAAATACGCCAAAGGCAGCCTCCGTTGGGGCGACGCCAGGGAAGCTGCCGAGTGGGTCGCCTACTGCAATGATCCCGACAACAAGGAGCGCCGCGCGCACGGTTTTGACGAGCCGTTGCGGATTCCCTATTGGCAGCTCGGCAACGAAACCTCCTACGACGATCGCGGCTTCGATCGCGACACCGCGATTGCCAAGACGATCGAGTTCGCCCGCGCGATGCGCGCCGTCGATCCCTCGATCAAGCTCATCGGCTGGGGCGATTCCGGCTGGGCGGCGGAGATGTACGACCGCGCCGGCGAACACCTCGACATGCTGGCCTTCCACCACATGTTCGATCCGGACAATCGCGACGAGCCGGTCCTCCGCGGCGAGCGCTACCGCCGCGATCCCGAGGCGACCTGGCAAGTCCTGATGGACGCCTGGAAGCACAACGACGCGAAGATCCGCGAGGCCCGCGACAGCCTCGACGGCCGCCAGATGCCGCTGGCGATGACCGAGTGCCACTTCGCGATTCCCGGCCGCGATCGCTGCGACGTCCTCTCCACGTGGGCCGCCGGCGTTTCCTACGGCCGCATCCTGAACAACCACCAGCGCCACGGCGACGTGCTGAAGATCGCCACCGCCGCCGATTTTTGCGGCACGCGCTGGCAGGTGAACGCCCTGATGATCCCCGTGCCGCACGGCCAGTCGTACCTGATGCCGGTCGCGCGGGTGATGAAACTGTACCGCCACCACATCGGCCGCGACGCGGTTGACGTAAAGCAGACGCCCAACGGCCTCGACGTCGTCGCCAGCCGCACCGGCGACAAGCTCTTCCTGCACGTCGTCAACACGCGCCGCGACCGCGCCGTCGCCGCGGAGCTGCGAATCCCAGGCGCCGAAGTGCAAAAAGCAACCGCCTACGAAATTGCCGACGAGCCGATGATCGAGATTTCCAACCTCAACAGCGGCGAGGTGATGCAAACCAATGAGCGGCAACTAGCAAATTCACAACCCTGGGAGTTTCCGGCCGCCTCGGTGACCGCCGTCGAAGTGCAACTACGAACTTAGGATCGGCTTGATGACAGCCCTCGAGCTCGTTGCGCTAGCTGTCGCCGCGTGCGGCTTATCCACCAGTAGACCGATGTCCTCTTGCAGGCAAGGACTCAATTTGGCGAGACTCACTAGATTCCGTTGAGCGAGCACGAGCTCGCACCCGCGGTCGGCGCCGCGACTTCGCTTGGGGGCATGGAAGTCGCCCGCCGGGCGCGGGGTGCGAGCCCTCGCCGCCGCACGAGACGCGCAGCTTTGATTGTCACGGAGCACTCGATGCAGTTTTTGAGAGCCTGTACCGCCGCCATGGTCGCCGCGCTGACTATCGCCGCCGCTTCGTCGCACGCCGCCTACACGGTGCAGCGCGTCGTCGGCGGCTTGAACCAGCCGATGTTCGTCACGCAGGCCCCCGGCGACAATTCATCGCTCTACATCGTCGAGCGTAACGACGGCGGCAACCAGCTCGGCCGCGTGCGGCGCTACGACCTGCAGTCGCAAACGTTCACCACCTTCGTCGATCTGACTGGCGCGATCACCTCCGACGGCGGCGTGCTGAGCATGGCCTTCCATCCCGACTACCAGACCAACGGCCTGTTCTACGTCACCTCGAACGTCAACGGCTCGAATCGCTTGGACGAATACCAGCACGCCGGCGGCATCTCACAATTCCAGCGTCGCCTCGTGCAGTACAACAACCTCGAAAACGTCTTCCACACCATCAACCAGCCCTTCTTCCGCCCGGGCGGCGCCAGCCATGAGCTCTTCCTCACCACCGGCGACGGCGGCACCCAGGCGAACGAGCCGGAATTCAACCCCGCGCTCATCGAAAGCCCCGACTCGATCTACGGCAAGCTGCTCAGGCTGGACCTGAACGCCAGCTTCCCCGCCCCCGCAACCGACGCCACGCACGCGGGCGTCGACGTCGTCGCCCTCGGCATTCGCAACCCCTACCGCGCGTCGTTCGATCGCCAGACCGGCGACTTTTACTTCGGCGACGTCGGCTTCAACCTCGCCGAGGAGGTGAACTTCATCCCCGCGAGCCACTTCGCCAACCCGTCGGCGCCGATCCTCGACTTCGGCTGGACCGCTCGCGAAGGCACCGTCGCGGCCGGCTCCCCGCACGGCGAGGCCAAAGCCCCCGGCGACATCGATCCCATCTTCGATTACGCCCACAACGGCCAGCCGCTCCCGCACACCTCGGTCATCAACGGCCTCTCCGTCACCGGCGGCTACGTCTACCGCGGACCCGTGCCGGAGTTCCAAGGCCGCTACTTCTTCTCCGACTTCCTCAACGGCAACGTCTACTCCGGCGCCTTCAATACCGCCACGAACCCCGCCTCCTTCGACGGCACGAATCTCACCGACATCGTCGATCACGATCCCGAGTTTGAATCGCTGGTCAGCGGCGGCGCCGACATCCGCAACGTCACCTCCTTTGGCGAAGACAACGCCGGCAACCTGTACATCGTCAAATTCGGCAACGGCTTCTTCCCGCCGTTGGGGCAGGGCGAGCTCTTCCGCATCACGCCCGTCGGCGTGTCGGTCGTCGTCGATCGAGACACGGGCGCCATCACGCTGCGAAACGACTCCGGCGCCGCCGTCTCCTTCACGTCGCTGTCGATCAACTCCTCCTTCGGCGCCATCGACGCCGCCGACCTCACGCCGATCACCGGCAACTACGACTCCGCCGGCTCGGGCGCGATCGACAACAACAACCCCTGGACGATCACCTCGCCCCCCGGCAGCCACACAACCTTTAGCGAGCAGACCACCGGCGACGCCGGCTCAATCGCCAACGGCCAGCAGATCTCGCTTTCAATGGCCGGGGCCTGGATCCCTTCGCCGAATGAAGATCTCTCCATTACGCTCATGAACGGCGCCTCGATCATCGCCGCCGGCGTCGCCTACACCGGCAACGGCGGCCAGCCGTTCCAGCGCAGCGATCTCGACTTCGACGGCGCCGTCGACGCCGACGACTGGGCCGTCTTCACCACCCACTCGTACACCAGCCTCGCCGGCCTCAGCGGCGCGCAAAGCTACGGCCGCGGCGACCTCGACGGCGACCAGGACAACGACTTCGCTGACTTCCGCCTCTTCAAAGCCGATTTCAACGCCGCCAACGGCCTCGGCGCCTTCGAAGCCCTCACCGGCATCGTCCCTGAACCCTCCGCTGCCACGCTCGCGTTTGCCGCGCTAGCAACGGCGACGATTTTCAAACGAAAAATGAAAGCCCCCGGCTCCGCCGGGGGACAGCCCGCCAGCGTTACTTCCATTTTGCTGCCATCCCCTGGCCGAGCCGGGGGCTTTCACAACACATCTTCTCACCGTTCCACGTAGGAGGACGATTGATGCACCCCGTTGGACGTTTCCACAACTCGTTCCGCCGCCTGCTGGGCCCGCTCGCCCTGGCAGCGCTGGTCGCGCCGCCGACGCAGGCCGACCTGCTCCACAAGTACACCTTCAACAACAACACCGCTGAAGACTCCGTCGGCGGCCTGCATGGAACGGTGGTCGACAACACCGGCATCCACAGCTACACCGGCGGCGCCATCAACCTCACCGCCAACAATACCCCGACTAATGGCGGGATCAGCTCGAACCAGGACTTCTCGCTCCCCACGACGGTCGGCGCCTACGTCGATCTCCCCAACGACATCTTCACCAACGCCGTGATGAGCCAGGCCGGCGGCCTCTACGGCCAGGTCACTCTCGAAACGTGGTTCACCGTGCAGCAAAACCGCAATTGGGCCGAAGTCGCCGTTTTCGGCACGAGTAACAACGGCGAGAACACCGCCGTCGGCGCCGGCGCCCAGTCGTACGTTGCGATCATCCCCCAAAGCGGCCCCGGCGACTTCCGCGCCACCACCAAGTCGCCGTCGCTCGAGTCGCCGCTCATCGGCGAGGCGCCGCTCACGCCCAATCAGCGGCATCATGTCGTCTTTGTCATGGACCAGAACGATACCGACGGCGGCGTCAACCTGAACGGCACCGCCACGCTCTACCTGAACAACGGCGCCCCGGTCCGGGCGCCGATCCAGCCGTTCATCGACACAATGATCAACAACAACAACTGGCTCGGCCGCTCGCAGTGGCCCGACCCGCTGTTCGACGGGCTGATCGACGAGTTCCGCATCTACGACCACGCCCTCACGGCAACGGAAGTTGCCGCAAACTTTACCGCCGGTCCGGAACCCGCGCCGCTGCCCGTGCTGGTCGTCAATCGCGACACCGGCGCCATCACGCTTGCCAATCAGTCGGCCGGCAACATTCAGATCAAGGGCTACACCATCGAATCCGCCGCCGGCAGCTTGAATCCCGCCGGCTGGCAATCGATCGACACGGGCAACACGTTCGACCCCAACGGCACATGGACCTCCAGCTCGCTGACCAACCTCGAGATCGCTGAGTCCAACACCGGCGGCACGCTCGACGGCGGTTCGCTCGCAGCGACCTCCAGCCGCGGCATCGGCACGCCTTGGTTCAAGACGCCGATTCAAGATCTCACGTTCAGCTTCACGCT
>DASVCM010000081.1:0-4298 GCA_036381635.1 Lacipirellula sp. | reverse complement strand
CGCCTCGCCGGGCGACTTCGAGTCGGTCCAGCGAATCGCTCGGAACATTCGCGGAGCGACGATCTGCGGCCTCGCCCGCTGCAATGACAAAGATATCGACCGCGCGGGCGAAGCGCTCAAAGACGCTCCCGACGCGCGGATCCACGTCTTCCTGGCCACGAGCGCCATCCACCGCGAGTTCAAGCTCCGGATGACCAAAGAAGAGATCATCCAGCGGGCGGTCGCGGGCGTAAAACGTGCCCGCGGTTATTGCGAAAACATCGAGTTCTCGCCCGAGGACGCTGCCCGCACGGAGCCGGATTTTCTCTGCGCCGTAGTCGAGGCGGCCATCAACGCGGGGGCCACCACAGTAAACATTCCCGACACAGTCGGCTATGCGACGCCCTCGCATTACGCCGGCGTCATGAGAAACCTTATCGAACGCGTACCGAACATCGATAAGGCGATCATCAGCGTTCACTGTCACAACGATCTTGGCCTTGCCGTAGCCAACAGCCTTGCGGCCGTGGAAGCGGGCGCGCGGCAGATCGAATGCACCGTCAACGGCCTCGGCGAGCGAGCCGGCAATTGCTCGCTTGAGGAAGTCGTCATGGCTCTCCGCACACGCCACGACTACTACCAATGCTCAACACGAATCAACACCTCGCGGCTCGTGCCGACCAGTCGGTTGGTCTCCAGCATCACCGGCATGCTGGTGCAGCGGAACAAGGCCATCGTCGGCCGCAACGCCTTCGCCCATGAGGCCGGCATCCATCAGGACGGGATGCTCAAGGAGCGGTCGACCTACGAGATCATGCGGCCGGAGGACGTCGGCTTCACGCAGACGGATTTGGTGCTCGGCAAGCACTCCGGCCGTGCGGCGCTCGCCGATCGAGCCAAGGCCCTCGGCTTCACGCTCACGTCGGAGCAACTGGACGATGTATTCGCTGAATTCAAGAAGCTCGCCGACAAGAAGAAGGAAATCTACGACGGCGACATCGCGGCCCTCATCGAGCAACGGCAAAGCGAAATCGTCGACCAGTGGCACTTCGTGAACTACAAAGTTCAAGCCTGCAGCGGGGAGCCGCCGACGGTGTCGATCACTCTTTCGCGCGGCGCCGACACGCGCACGGCGACCGTTGACGAAGGCGACGGTCCGCTGGATGCGCTGTTCCATGCGATCGAGGAGATCACGGGCATCTCAGCGGTGGTCCGGGACTTTCGCGTCCAAAGTGCGACTCGCGGCAAGGATGCACAGGGCGAATCGGTGATCGAGCTGGAACACAATCGTCAGCTCTACCGCGGCCGCGGCGCCTCGACCGACTCCGTGGAAGCCAGCGCCCGAGCGTTTTTGAATGCAGTCAACCGCATCGCCATCGGCGAAGGCCAACCGCTCGCCGAGCGGCCGGATCAGGTCTGATCCCGCTTGCCCTGCTCGCAACTTAGCACGACTTATGAGCTAATCCACGCACACAGCACCCCGGCCAGCCACCCCCCGTAGTTGCCCACGGCATAGCCAATCAGCGCCATCATAATCCCGGCTGGGACCAACGACTCTCGATGATGCGCCGCGACGACCGTCGCGGTGGCCGTGCCGCCGATGTTGGCTGCGCTGGCGATCGCCGCCGTGTGAATGTCGACCCGCAAGAGCCACGCCGCCGTAAAACAGAACAACCCGTGGACCGTGATGCAAATCGCCGCCCCGGCCAGGAACGGTAGCGCCTGATTGGCCACGCCGCTCAAATCGGCTTTCGCTCCCATGGTCGCCATGAAGAGCAGAATGAGCGCCATGCCTAAGTCGCGGCTGGCCGGGATCCGCCGCATCGGCGTCAGCGCGAGCAGCAGGCCGAGGGTCGTCACCAGCAGCACGAGCCAGCCTTTGTCGGTCAAATACGGCTCATAGGTAGGCAACCGCGCCGCCGCCTCCTGGCTGACCCAGGCAACGAGCGTGGCCATGCTGAGCAGGTAGAGATAGTCGCGATACGTTGCCGCTCGCGGCGCCTCGGCTGCCGCTTCGGCGGCTTCCTCCATGCGGGCGATGCGCTCCGGATCGACCTTGGCAAACTGCTGAAATCGCGCGGCATACCGTTTCGACGCCAACAACAGCGGCAGCCAAACCAGGTAAATCGACGTATCGGCGAGAATGGCCAGAGCCGCGTCGCCATCGGTCGCGTTCAAGGCGCCCGCCACCGCGGCGAGGTTGGCCGTGCCGCCGATCCAGCTTCCGGACAGGGCTCCATACGACTTCCAAGCCGTCGAACCCACCCACTCCTGCACGACGAACATGCCGACGCCCGCCCCGACGACGACGCCCACCGACCCGGCCAACATCACAATCACCCCGCGGCCCATCACGCGCACGGCGCCGGCGACGTCGACGTTCAGCAACATCAACAGCAGCATCACCGGCAGGACTAGCTCGTTAATCTTGTCGTACACCGGCGACTTCGAAGGGAGCACGCCGGTATTGGTCAGCAGCACCGGGACCAGATAGATAAACACCAGCGGCGGCACGATCGTTAAGAACCGCCACTTCGTCGCCCGCTCGAGCCAATAGAAGAAACCGCAAACGCCGCACAAGATTGCAAGAATGCCGGCGTCACTTGTAATCGGGAGAAGCTGCATCAGGATTTGCTGCGCGTAGACGAGGTGAAGCGTGGGATGCGAACGCTTCAAATGTAGCCGCCACGGCTGCGCGCTACCACGGCGACTTGGGCTATCATCGCGCAGCTATGCCTACAATAAGCGCACCGAATTCCAACGTGCCGCCGTCAGCCAAGAGAACTAGCGCCAGTTGCATGGGCAGCGCCCCAATGATCAAATGCCCTGACTGCCGGTGGTTCCCGTCGGCCGAGTGGCGGAATTGGCAGACGCTCTGGACTTAAAATCCAGTGGGGGGCAACCCCCGTGCGGGTTCGAGTCCCGCCTCGGCCACCTCGCAGTTTATTGCGAGACGTGCAGCGATTAATTGGCAGTATCGTTCGGCCGCTCTTTCGGGGCGTCTTGTCCCTTCTCAAACCCGGCTTCGAGCAACTCTTCATAGCCCGGTTTCAGCACGCGAACCGTATATCCCTCGCGCTGCAGAATTACCCCCGCCTGTTTCGCTCGCATGCCGACCACGCAGAACGTGTAGAGGACCTTCTTCTCTTTCTTTTTCGGGAGCGACTTGGCGACTTTTTTGGCGTCGAAGCTGTGCTTGCGGAGTGACGTGACGGGCAGGAAGATCGAGCCCTTGATATGGCCCTCCTTCCATTCCTCCTTGCTCCGCACATCGACCAGCACGGCTTTCTGCTTGGCGATGTTCCGCTGGACGACTTCTAGCGAGTCCTTGGTGAACTCAATCGACGGCCGCTCCTCGGCAGCGCCTATTCCAGCAGTCGTCGCTGCCAGCAGCACGAATATGGAAGCGCAACGTTTGGCAAACATGGGCGTCATCCTAATTGAAATGCACGTCAATCCAGCCGACTTCGATCGAGCCAATGATTTCAGTCTCACCATGTTCCGAAACTGACAGACTACTTCCAGCACCGTTCCTCTGGAATAATGATACCCATTCGCTCTGCTGGTTGACTACATCGCCATGATCCTTACCGCCGGACTGAGTCCCGCCTGGCAGCAGATTCTAGTTCTGGACGAGCTTCGGCCCGGGGATCTCAATCGCGCTCAGCAGGCCTATTGGTGCGGATCTGGCAAGGTCCTGAACGCCGCGGTCGCTGTGCACCATTTGGCGGGCGGCGTTTCGGCAGAGTCGCTTGTCCTCTCCACGCTCGGCGGACCCGCGTTCCAGCCGATCGATGAGGAGTTTGCAGCGATCGGCGTCCACCGACGCTGGGTTCACACAACCTCGCCAACACGGGTTTGCACGACCATCGTTGATCGAGCTAACGGCACTGCCACGGAGCTTATCGAGAATGCAGGACCGATCACCGCCGAAGAGCTTGGCGAATTCGATGGGGCTTTCGCCGAGGCCGCGGCGAGCGCCGCCGGCGTCTTGCTGATCGGCTCGCTGCCGCATGGGGCGCCTAACAACTACTTTCGCCAGTTGTTGACGCATGTACGGTGCCCCGTGGTGCTCGATATTCGAGGTCCGGAGCTTTTGGCGGCGCTGGAAGCCCGACCAGCCGTCATTAAGCCTAATCGCGAGGAGATCGAACAGACTCTTGGCGCGCTGATTCGAACCGACGAGCACATGCGCGACGCCGTCGCCGAGCTTCAACGGCGAGGCGCGCGAGGAGTCGTAGCGACGTCCGGCGCGGGAGACGTGTGGGTAGCGGTCGGTCCTGAGATTCATTGCATCTCGCCGCCGTCAATCGCTGCGG
>DASVCM010000080.1:0-2786 GCA_036381635.1 Lacipirellula sp. | reverse complement strand
GTTGCCCTGGATACAGCGCGTCGTCCACGAACGTAAAGACGCCCAACAGGGCCGCGTTGCGAAAGATGGCGTACTGGTCAGTCGCGTAATTCAACTCGATCTGGAAGTGATTCCACTGGCCGAAGCTCACGACGTTTCCTGTC
This sequence comes from Lacipirellula sp., assembly GCA_036381635.1. GTDB lineage: Bacteria > Planctomycetota > Planctomycetia > Pirellulales > Lacipirellulaceae > Lacipirellula. The sequence continues at coordinate 2,643 of DASVCM010000080.1, read as the reverse complement.
TCCGTGAGCACACCCGTGCCTGGCGCTTGATAGACGACGGCGCCGCTGGTGGCGTTTACGCCCAAATAGCCCAATAGCCCAACCGCGTTCGTCGCGTCATCGTACGCTGCGACGCCAAAAAACGGCCCGGTGCTCCCGGCGGCGCCGACGGACTGCTCCACCCGCATGTCCCACGTGATGGTGATGCACGGTTGCGCCGGCTCCGGTGGAAACGGATTCGGATAGTCGGGGTAGCCGAGATGATTGACGGGCACGGCCCACCGGTTGTCTTCATTAGCGGCCCGATCGACTCGCACCGCCTGTGTGCCGCCCCCCGGCGCGAACGCCGTCGATTGCACGACGGCCGTACTCGCCGCCGTGGCGCCGGTCGTCAGCCACTGCCCCGGCGGCAGGATTTGCCCTTCGCCCGCGGGATTAACCTGCCCCTCGAGTTGTCCTGTCCCGCCAAACACCGTCGTGAACGGCAGCTCAAACCCGTTCGCGTTGACAATGTCGTCGTCGTCGGCCGCCGCCGTGCCGCCGGCCGCCAATGCGCCGAGAAGGGTCAACGATGCAATCCATCGACGATCCGCGAACGCCCAACCCACATGCTTTGCCTTCATTAGACGAGCCCTCACCGATCAGGATACGGACGGCCTATGCCAAGTTGCGCGCCTGATTCTAAGGACGCCAGTCGTCGGCAAGCAAGCATATTCCAAGGGGAAGGGTGGAAATTCTTGCTTTGCCCAGCCGGCGGAGAGACTGCGGACTAACCGACCCGTCTATGGCATCCGACTCCGCACCAACAGGGACCCCCCTGAGTTAACAGGCCTAAGCATTCACGCACGCCGGGGCCGAGCCTTCCGCCATCCAACCCGCGCCGGCCACCGTCGCAATGCGGCGAATCATCGTCCATGCGCCGTCGTTTGCCGCTCGCGGGAATGTGGCTAAAATCAGCGTTCGGCATCCATCCGCTCATCGTTCATCTCCAAAGGCAGGACTGGACCCATGCGGCTTTTCGCTCCACTTCTTGTCCTCGGCCTACTTGCCGCTCGAACGCAAAGCGTACAAGCCGTCGTCATCGACGACTTCGCGACCGGCCCCATCAGTCTCGAAAACTCCTTGATCGGCGGCTTCGTGGATGAGATCCAGACCGGCCTCGATCCGGCCCATGTGGCCGGCGGCATGCGCACGTGGCGGTACGACGTTCGCTCGGACTTTGCGAGCGATCCGCCCTCCACGGCCAAAGTTCGCATGGGCGTCGGCTGGCCGGCGAGCCTGCCGCCCGGCGAGGGCGCGAACCGATTCTACTACCAGGCTGACGACGAGCTGACCGCCGTCAACTTCTGGCTCACCTACGACGCAGGCGTCGGCAGCGGCGCCGGCCCCGGACTCGACATCGACCTGCAAGCCCTCGGCCACAACGCTCTCGTGCTGGACGTACTCAACGCCGACTTCGACGACAACAACGGGCACTTGGACATCCTGGCGCACAGCGATAGCGACGGCCGATCTTCGTTCACGCCGCTGCCGAATTCGGCCAAGCCCTATCGCGCCGTGGCGCCGCTGTTCCGGTCGACGCAGCCGGCGCTCGGAACCATAAAGCGACTGCGCATCGGCACAAGCAACGGCGTGCTCTTCGGCGATTTCGAACTCGGCGAGATCCGCACCATGAACACGGCCGACGCCAACTTCACCGGCTCGGTCGACGGCGCCGACTTCCTCGTCTGGCAGCGGAACCTCGGATCAGGCGCCAGCGACATCGCCGCCGACAGCGTGGCCAAGGGCGACGCCGACCTCGACGGCCTAGTCGCCGCCGCCGACCTCGACTGGTGGTCCGCGGCGGTTCGCCGAAACGCCGTCGCGCCGGCAGCGAGCATGGCCATTCCCGAGCCGGCCTCGCTCGCGCTGGCCTGCTTGGCGCTGATTTCTCTTCGCAAACGAAGTTAAACGACCGCGACTCGGGACACAGCAAGAACATCACCGCCGGTCACTAACTCATGCGGCGTCACTTCAGCGTCTGGAAAACGACGATCCTCGGCGGCGTGATCTTTCTGCTGCCGTTCGCCATTGTCGTGTTCCTCATCGGCCAGCTCGCGCAGCTCATCTACTCCATCGCTGCGCAGCTTGATTGGGCGGCGCTCCAATGGTCGGTGGGCGGGGTGTCGCTCGCCGTACTGCTGGCGACGCTTGGCCTCGTGCTGCTCTGCTATCTGGCCGGCCTGGCTGCCCGTCGTTCGCTGGGGCGGCAGTTCAGCGAGAAAGTCGAGCGGAACCTGTCGCTGTTGTTTCCGCGATACGTCATCTGGAAGAGCCAGCTCGCCTCCAACGTCGGCGCCGACGAGGGCGCCGCGGCGATGCGGCCGGTGCTGGTCACGCTGGAGGAAGTCGCTCGCATCGGTTTCGAAGTCGAGCGAACCGCCGCCAATCAGGCGACCGTTTACCTCCCCGGCGCACCGGACCCCTGGACCGGTCACGTGGTGCATGTCGACGCAGAGCGGATCAAACCCTTGGCCCTATCATTCGCCGAAGCGGCGGCTCTCTGCGAATCCATGGGCCGCGGCGCAAGCGCCATCCTCGAAACAAGCGCTCGGGATGCAGCGCGACCGACCACGGGCTCATCTTGCCGGCAATGATTGGCGCCGCACCGATTTGCGGAAAAAC
>DASVCM010000079.1:0-4549 GCA_036381635.1 Lacipirellula sp. | reverse complement strand
GGCCCTGTGCGGAATCTGCCGGAGGGCGACCATCTCGGCTGGATCGTCCAGATCTTGCCGGAGCTCGGCGAGCCGGCCCGCTATCGACACCTCGACCCGAGCCTCGGCGCCTACCACAAGCGGAACGACCCGGTGCGGCAGACAATCATCCCCACGCTCGTTTGCCCGTCGTCGTGGACGGCCGACGCGCCGGTTTCAAGCTACGCAGGGGTCCACCATCATAAGGAAGCGCCGATCGACGCCGACAATACAGGCATCCTGTTTCTCAACAGCAACCTCGGCTTCCACGACCTGCGCGACGGCTCGGCGTACACGCTGTTCATCGGGGAGAAGCATGCCGGGCATTCTGAGGATCTCGGCTGGATGTCGGGGACGTCGGCGACGCTGCGAAACACGGGCGTGCCGGTAAATGCAACGACGATGACCGGCGGCGCCCCGCCGTGGGTCACCTTCGGCGACGACGCGCTCGCCGAACAACTTCGGCAAGACGTGGCGGCAGCGGGGAAGATCGAGCTATCAGACAATCCGTACATCGCCGTCGGAGGCGATCCGAACTCGCCGCTGTTGGTGGGCGGATTTGGCAGCTACCACCCGGGCGGCGCCGAGTTCGCCTTCGCCGACGGCTCGGTGCAGTTCCTTGCCGACACCATGAACCTGGCCACGCTGCAGGAGCTGGCCAATCGCAAGGACGGCGAGCTGATGAAGGACTCCAACTATTGAGCGCCACTGAAAGCCAATTTGATGCGACCGTCCGCCGCCATGACGCCCCATCCGCGTCGCCCAGCAGCACGCGGCGGGACGCCTCGTTCCCGTTGATCGCGCTGTTGCAGTTGGCGGCCTTCTCCGCCTCGCTGGCGGCCTGCATTGACGGTCGCGAATTGCGCGAGACCCTCACGCATTCGCCGGTCGGGTTCATCGCCGTCGCAGTGGTTGTGAGCGTGATCTTGGGTTTCGGCACAGTCGCCTTCGGGTTCGCCCACTTGCGCTCCTGGCGGACCGCCTTTGCGGCCGGCGCCATCGGCGCGCTGCACGGCCCGGCGATCCTGGCGGTGTTCGTCGCGCCGGCCCCCTTCTGGCGCGCCGGCCCGGCGATCGGCGTGCTGCTGCTGACTACGATCCTGCTCCGAATTCGCTCGGCGTGATATCCGGGATGCGTAGAATTGGTTTGCCGCGCAGCGGGAACCCATCACATCGACGCGAACGATGGATTGCCGCTGCGCGGTCAACCCATCCTACCTTTTTGGTCACGCCGCATCGCCTAACAGCTCATCCACGCGCACCGGCTCATAGCCGCGTCGCTTCAGCTCATCGCACAGCCTGCGAAACTGTGTGTGAAACGGATCGCGGCGCCCCGAGCCCAGATGCAACAGCAGCAGAAACCCGTTCAACCCATGCGGATCCTTCTCCTCGTAAGCGAGGATATCCCGCAGAATCTGCCGCGACGAGACAAATCGCGGCTCAGCCTCGCGCATGTAATCGCGGTTCGAGCCGCTCCCCGGCGTGAAATTCACGAGCTCGACGCCTGCCTTGCGGCTCCACTCGACGTGCTGGGCGTTGTACCACTCGTATGGCGGGACGAAGTACGCCGGTCGCGGGCGACGCATGGCGCCGACGGCCCGCAGCGCGGAAATGTTCTTAGTCAAATCGGCAGTGAACTGAGCTTCGGTCACCAGGCTCCGCTCGCGGGCGTCCCAATCGCAGTAAAGCAGGTGCTTGTCCGAATGCGGCCCGACATAGTGCCCCTCATGCACCATCCGCCGCACGAGCGGCTTGAACTCCGATCGCCGCAGGAAGTTTCCGGTCAAAAAGAACGAACCCTTGATCTGCCGCGACTGCAGCACGTCAAGAATCGGCGCGGCGCTCTCGCCGAACTCGTCGCCGGTAAAGATCAACGCCATCCGCTTCGAGTCGACGTCGCCGCGAACGATCGCGCCGTAATCGTCACGGACAATCGTATTCGCACGCGACTCATCGCCATGCGCGACGGAGCCCGTAGCGCTAGCAAGGGCGACAAGCAGCACTTTTGCAAGGACGCCCTTGCTAGCGCTGCGGGCTCTTCTCAGTTTCATCACTGCCATACCTTCAGCAGCAACAAGAGCGACACCGTGCCGTCGATGATCGGCTCGTTCGTCGAAAAGTCGGCGAACATATCGTGGTACACGCCCACGTCTGACTGAAACCGCTTCAAGGGATCGTTCTCGAACGACGCCCCGAACTTCAGGCTGTCATTGATGTCCTTGTACACCGGCCCGTCTACAATGCCGCCCACCGGCAGGTGGCCCTTTAGTTTCCAGAACAAATGATGCGGCTGGCTCGACGCGGCGCCGTCCTCCGGCACGCCGATGACGAACGAGTAACCCCACGGGTTGCGGCCAAAGAGCCAGTCGCGCGCCTCGGCGCCGAGCTCGCGGTACGTCGCGTCGCCGGTCATCTGCTCATACAGCGTCGCCTGCGTCGCCAGCGCCGTCACATCGTTCGTCGAGCACCACACCAGCGGCGTGCCAAGCCGGTACGGATTCTTCTCCGCCTTGACGCGAATCCGCTCCAGCCCTTCGCGGTAATACTCGGCGACTTTGGCCTTATCCTCCTCGCCCAGATGCGGCCAAAGCCGCCAGTGGGCGAGGTTCACATACGGGAAGTATTCGTAGTGCCCGTGGCGGTCGCCGCCCATCCAAGGATTGCCCGCGGCCTCGTGGGCGTAGCCAATTGCCTCCTCTAAAAACTTCGGCTCCTTCGTGGCGAGGTACAGTTCAATCGCTCCCCACTCCAGATCGTCGAAGTAGCTGCTCTCGCCGTAGTAATATGGCGCCCGGACGGGAACCGACATCGCGACGCCCGGCTTCGCCTGCGCCAGTTTGTACAGCGAACGAGCCGTCTCCAGATCGCCGGCCAGCGCAATCGCCGCAGCGCTGCGGCCCGCGAGGTTCGCACAGCCAGTCGATTCGTTCTTATACTTGGGCCCCTGCGGCTTGCCCGCGGCTCGCCACGCGGCCCGGGGCCCGCCGGGGCCTTTGCCGTAGTCCGACTGATCGTCATGCCACAGCGTGTTGGGCGGCAGATGATCGCGGTCGTCGCCGATCTGCACGTAGATCGTGTCCGAGTCGGGATGAATTTTCTCCAAAAGCGGCGCCCCGTAGCGGGCTTCCTCCTCCGCCCCCGCGAGGAAAAGCGCGGCCACGCAGTACGACGTGGTGATCATGTGCTTGAGCCGGTCGCCCGCGTCATGCCAACCGCCGACCATGTCGTGCGTTTCGCCGGTTTCGGCGTCAAATGCATCCTGCTGGTGGCACTTCTCGCCGGTCACCGGGTTGTCGCCGCAACGTTGCAGTTGCATGAACTGGAGCAGCTTCGCCGGCACGTTCTGGTACGCATCGTCGCCGATCGCAAACTTCGGCGACTTCACCTCGCCGAACTCGACCTCGTACTCGCCCGGTTTCTCGACCTGTGTGAAATCAAGCCGATAGTTATGCGCAAACGGCCCCCACGCGCCCTGGTCCTCGCCGATGTCGGCCGTAAACTCGCCGACGCTGAACTCGCCCGACAGCGGCTCGCCGCTCGACAGCACGGCAATCTTGGGATCGCCCGGCAGATAGCCGATTTGGTTGACGCGTATCCACGCGTCCGCGGCATCGACGGATGCAGCCTGCAACGAAATCAAAGTCAGGAGTAATACGATCCGCAAGAGTGGGCGACACGTTTCCTCCGGTCCCCTCCCCTTGATGGGGAGGGTTAGGGAGGGGTGATGGATGCGTGTACCCGCTGCCCACCCCCTCCCCAGCCCTCCCCACAAGGGGGAGGGGGCCGGAGGAAAGTGAATCTGATGAGGGCAGGCGAGATTCAGTCGCAGCGGAGGTCACGTGCTGAGGGCTTCGCAGAGGGCGGGCGATTCAGTGGGCGGGGCGAAAGGAAGGCTGCACGCCGTCGCCAGGCGGCAGCCAATCTCCGTGCCAAGCCATCGGTCGAGGACTTCCTCGGGCGGCAGATGCAGTTGGACTTCCTCATCCACGACCCGGACCGGGAACGTGCGGATCTGGTACTCCTCACCCTCGAGCGACTGGCCGCTGTCGAGCGAGAACGTCTTCTTATGCAGCGGACAGGCGACCTTCGGCTCGCCGGCGGCGTCGCCGAGGATGCCGCGCGACAGGACGAACGCCTTGCGGTGGGGGCACATGTTCTGCGCGGCGTACCACGCGCGGCGGCTGGCGAGATTGAACACGGCGAGCTGCGACTGGCCGTACTTCACCGTGGCGCCGCCGTCGCGCGGAAAGTCGCTAACGCACCCGACGGCGACCCATCGCAGCCCTTCGGCCTGCTCTTGCTCGTGTTCGCCGAGCGTGCGGCCGTCGAGCATTCGGAACTGCTCCAGCGAGACAAATTCGCTCGGCCAGTCAGCGGGGCGCGCCTGGCCGCGCTCGTGGACGATCTCGATGCACGACTCGGTGTCTTCGGTGTTGACGAACTGCCGGAACGCCTTGCGCTTCTCGGGATCGCGAACAACGGCCGCCCACTCGCACTCGTACGAATCAACGAGCCGGGCCATCATCGCGTC
>DASVCM010000078.1:0-2835 GCA_036381635.1 Lacipirellula sp. | reverse complement strand
CCGGAGCCGGCGCAGCCGTGCATCACCATCACGTGGGACATGCGGGTGGAGCAGTCCGTCGGCGCCGCCGGGAGCACCGGGCCGTTTTTTGGCGTCGAAGCGTACGACGACGCGACCAACGCGGTGGGGCTGTTGGGCTATCTGGGCGTGAACGCCACCAGCGGGGCCGTCGTCTATCAAGCGCCAGGCACGGGGGTGCTCACGGAGACGGGAAGCGTCGTGAGCTTCGGCCAGTGGAATCGCTTCCAGATCGAGTTGAATTACGCGACTGACCAGTACGCCATCTTTCGCAACGCGGCCCTGTTGGGCGTCTTTACGTTCGTGGACGACGCGCTGTATCCAGGGCAACTCAACGAGCTGACCGATGCGACGATCGCCGCGTTTGGCGGCGAGTCGGGAGCGGCGTTCCCGCCGTATCGCCCGCCTGTGCGCGGCGCCTACAGCCCGCCGCCGCGCCCGCCGTTTTTGGTCGAGTCGCTGGCCAAGACGGGGACGGCCTACTTCGACAACTTCCTGGTGCGCGAGGGGCCGTGCATCATTCCCGAGCCAAATTCATGGGTCTTGGCGGCGATCGGCGCCGTTGCGGCGCCGTATGTCGCGCGGCGGCGTGAGAGCCGCCAAAGTGGCATTGGAACGTAACGCCTGGCAACGCGCCATTGTCCGTACGGACAGCGACCGGCGACGTGTCCGCGGGTTCGTAGCCGATTCTGTCGCCGCCGCATTTTGTCGCGAAGTTCATTTTCGGCGACAAATATCTCCTTCGCCTAAGAGCCGAGGGGCTGCGGCGTACGCTCGGCGCTGCGCAACGGGTTTCAGCCGGCGCTGTAGAGAATCAAGCGATGAAATTGCCAAAGATCGCATGTGTCACGCGCAAGCGCGCCACGCATGGTACGAACCTAGCAAAACGAGTGGCCATTTTCAGCAACTATTTGGGGGGAATCGTTCATGGCGAGCTAATCAGCGACGCCGGAGTGACGATTGCAATGCCTTCCGGCGCATAGCGGCGGAAGTCGCGGTCGTTGAGCGTCAGAATGCTTTCGACTTGCCAGACGAGCATCATGGCCACGAGGCGGGCGTCGTGGACCTGCTTGCCCACTACGCCGTATTGTAGCAGCATGCGTCGGAATTCAGTCGGCAACGTATCCGTTTCTGTAATCACATTACAGAAGGGCTCGATGGCCTGTTGAAACGATTGAGAAATGGCAGCCGGCGTCAGCCCCAGGCCGTTATTGGCGATCGGTCGAGTGGCGACGTTCCACAACTCGGCCATGTTTTGCGTTGTGAGATACAGGTCGTCCCTGCGATTGCCAAGCGTCTCGAACGCCGTCTGGACAAGCGCGTGTTGCGGATCTTGCTTATCGACGAGACGCAGCAGGATTCCCGTGTCGATGAGATAGCGCATCAATCATGATCGCTATAGACGTCTTCGCGCGAGAAGTCGCACGGCAATGTGCCAACGGAGACCCCATATTTCTCGATACGCTCGCGGAGTTCTTCGGCCGTAAATCGAGGAGACGGCGGAGGCGGCGTCTTTTCATGCTGTCGTTTAGCAACCACCACGATGCGGACCGGCGTGTTGTTTGGCAGATCGAGAGGCGACTCGGGATGAATCACCCCATCGCGGTAAGTGGCGTCGACGTCGATGGGCATACGATAATCTTACCTTCGCAATCAGCGGCGAGTCCAGTCGAACCGGGCGCCGGGCAGCCTCATCGCGGCGCCTTGCGAGGTCGACCAGTGGTGCACAAGGTGACCATGAGGTCGGTGACTGGGGGCTAACTAGGGTATGGAACGTATCCACCGATATGAGAATCGCCGGAAGGCGGTGTATAATGATGCCGGAGGACCTTATTCGATGAATCGCGAGTATTCTGTCGTTTACATGCCGATCGAAGATGGCTGGGTCATGGCGGCCGTGCCGGAGCTGCCGGGGGCGGTGACTCAGGGGCGGACGATGGAAGAGGCTCGCGAGATGATTCAGGAGGCTGTCGAGCTGTTGCTGCAGTCTTGTCGCCAGCACGCGGCAAGCGTTGCCCCCAGCGGGGCGGTTTGGGAAACGCTCACCGTTGACGTTGCCGTCTGATGAAGCCTCCCGGCGTGCTAGAATTGAGGTAGCTATTTGCCCGCTGAGGAATTTGGCACACCATGACACGACTGCTTGAAGAGAAGCGAACCGAGATTCTCAGAATTGCGGCCAAGCATGGCGCTCGCAACGTTCGGGTCTTCGGCTCCACGGCGCGCGGCAGCGCGACGGATGGCAGCGACGTTGATATCCTCGTCGATCTCGACGATGGCCGTTCGCTGCTGGATCAGGTGGGGCTACAGCAGGAACTGGAAGAGCTACTTGGCCGCAAGGTCGACGTGGTGGTCCAGGGAGGGATCAGCCCGTATCTTGAGGGCCGCATTCTTGCGGAAGCCGTGCCGTTGTGAATGACGACCGGGTCTATCTGGCGCACATTCGCGATGCGATCGAGCGGATCGAAGCGTCTAAGTCTTAGCCCGGAACGGGCGGCATCGTGTAGCCAGGGGCGCGAGCCCCTGGTTTAAGGAACGCGCGCGAAGCGAAGCCCCGGAGGGGCGGCATCGCTCCAGGCGTTGGCCGATGTCGCCCCTTCGGGGCTTCCCAATGGACGTGTCTCTTGTCCAGGGGCTGACGCCCCTGGCTACACGACTTCGCCCCGCTGGGGCGAGTTGGCTGTGATCGGCGAACCCAGATTGTGCCGTGGAAGTAAATCGCCGGGATGCGCGACGTGCTGATCCACCATTACTTCGGCGTCAAGCTGGAGACGGTGTGGCAAGTGGTGATCGAACACTTGCCGCCGCTGCGGACGCGCG
>DASVCM010000077.1:0-2840 GCA_036381635.1 Lacipirellula sp. | reverse complement strand
CGGCCTTGGTTCACTGAACAACGACTTGCCGACGTTTGTGGTGATGGTCGCCCGGCCGACTAACACCGAGCAGGTGCAGGCGATCTCGGCGCGGCTCTGGTCAAGCGGTTTTCTTCCCGGCGAGCATGCGGGCGTCAGCTTCCGCACCGCCGGCGATCCGATCCTGTACATCAACGACCCGCCCGGCGTTTCGCGGTCGGTGCGACGCACGACGCTCGATGGGCTCAGAGCGCTGAACGAGATTACGCATCGTGAGTTGGGCGATCCACAAACTTATACACGGATTCAGCAGTACGAGCTGGCGTTCCGCATGCAGGCGAGCGTGCCGGAGCTGACGGATTTCGCACGGGAGCCGGAATCTACGTTCAAGCTGTACGGCGAAGCGGCTAAGCAACCCGGCACGTTTGCGAATACGGCTCTCCTCGCCCGGCGCATGGTCGAGCGGGGCGTGCGGTTCGTGCAGATCTACCACAACAACTGGGATACGCACGCTAATGTCGCCGGCCGGCTGCCTGACCAATGCCGCGACGTCGATCAGCCCTGCTACGGCTTGGTGCAGGACCTCAAGCAACGCGGCCTGCTCGACGACACGCTCGTCATCTGGGGCGGCGAATTTGGGCGGACGATCTATTCGCAGGGCGGTCTTTCGCCGCAGAATTACGGCCGCGATCATCATCCGCGCTGCTTTACGATGTGGCTGGCCGGCGGCGGCATGAACGCCGGGCACATCCACGGCGAGACCGATGATTTCTCGTACAACGTCGTGAAAGATCCGCTGCCCATCCGCGACCTGCACGCCACCGTGCTCAAGCAGCTCGGCTTCGACCACGAGCGGTTCACGTTTAAGCACCAGGGACTTGATCAAAAGCTAACCGGCGTGCTTCCGGCTCGCATCGTCCCGGAACTCATTGCTTAGGCGGCCGGCATGCAGCAGAACGCCCGAGCAGTCGTCCGAAAATGTGCGCTGGTACTGTGCACGCTTTTCGCCGCATCGGCAGTCGCGGCGCCGCCGGAAGACTTCCCCCAGTTCATGGTCCCCGGCCATGAGCGGCTGACCGAGTCGATCCGCAACCTCTTTTGGCTTCACTACGAGCAGGCCCAGCCGCTAATACCGCTCTGGGATGAGTGGATGCCGCAGGCAACCCTCTGGCCCGCGCGCGGCGAAGGCGTTGAGCTCGATGGCATGCGACGCCGCTGGGCCGAGGCGCTGGCAGGGAGGCGCATGAACGCCGAAGGCTACATCCACACGGAGCAGCACGACGGACCGGCGCATGCGGAAGGGTGGCCGTTTCCCTTCTGGTCGCACGCAGGCGGCGTGGGCTGGCACTTTGCGCCAATCGGCATTCCGGGCTACGAGGCTCCGCTGGTGAAGCCCGATGGCTGGCAGCTCACCAGCGCCACGAGCGGCGAGATTGGGGATCATGGCTGGACCGTAAGACTCGACGCGACCCAAGCCATGATCCAAACGCCGGCGTTCTCCATGTCGGCGGAGCAATCGCCATGGCTGCGATTGAACTGGCGTCCAGCGGGCCTCGAGCGAGCAAACTGTTACGTCGAATGGACGACCGACGAAAACCCGAGATTTGGCCGCGATCGGCGGATGTACTTCTCCGCCGACGACGAGACAGTCCTCGCCAACAACGGCGAGACGCGAACGATGATTCCCGTCTATCGCTCGCCGCAGTGGCGAGGCGCGATAACCGGACTGCGAATCGCATTCGATAATCCCCGGCCCGTCGAGATTGTCATCAAGTCATTCCACACCGCCTGTGACACCCGGCACAACGTCAACAATCTGAACTTCATCCGCGGCTGCCACGACTATTTCATGTGGACGCGGGACATCGGCATCCTGCATCGCCAAATCGGTCGCATCCGCGCGGCGATGCGGTTTGTGGAACAGGAGTTTCAGACGCGCCAGCGGAAGTGCATTTACACTACGTGGCCCGGGCACGAGGGCCGCAGCGGCGTGCGCTGGGTGGACGGCGTAAAAACGATTGTTCCGGGAGAAGGCATTGGCAGCAATTATTGGGATTTGCTGCCATTCGGCGGCGAGGATGCACTGGCGACAGTCTACTACTACGACACGCTGGGCGACCTGGCGGAACTGGAAGAAGCGATCGCCGCCCATCCCGAGTGGGCGATATCCGATGCGGACGGGTACGACTCGACGGATTTGCGCGCCCATGCCGAAGAGGTGAAGGCATACGCGGGCGAGCGGTTCTGGAACGAGGAAACCGGCCGCTTCGGCACGCGCGATCTGGACGGCAAGCTCTGTGACTATGGCTTCACATTTCTGAACAACGAAGCGATCTGCATGGGGTTCGCAACGCCGGAGCAAGCGAAGTCCATACGTGCGTGGCTCGACGGCGAGCGGACGGTAGAGGGCGATACGTCCACCGGCGCCGACATCTACCACTGGCGGTTCGGCCCGCGGTCGACGACGCGTCGCAACACGGCGTATTACGTGTGGAACTGGTCGGCGCCCGAGTCGATTCCCTGGGGCTACCAGGTCCAGGACGGCGGCGCCGTGCTCGGCTGGTCGCACTACGATCTGATGGCGCGGCTGATGACAAACGGTCCCGACGACGCCGCAGCGCGGTTAGCAGAAATCGCGGCGTGGTTCGAGGAAACGCAAGCCGAGGGCGGCTATCGCAACTACTATGGCCGCGATCCGTCGCGCGGAACGATGCAAGGCGGCAACGTGCCCGGCGGTCTTGGTCTCGACAAGGAGTTTTTCGAAAGCGTGCTCGTGCCGCAGGTCATGCTCTACGGATTTCTTGGTTTTCGGCCGACCGCCGAGGGGTTTGTCATCGATCCGCACTTACCGGCCGACTGGC
>DASVCM010000076.1:0-3708 GCA_036381635.1 Lacipirellula sp. | reverse complement strand
CGTCGGTCGCCGCACCGCCAAGAACGTCCTTAATCGCCGCCAGCAAATGCTGGCCGACAATCGGATAGTGCTCTGGCTGAATGCCCAGCGAGCAGTGCTTGTTGGCGATCAGTTCTACCGCCGGCCCCAGGGCGGCGAGATTGTCGATGTTCGCGGCGTACGCGCAAATCGCTCCGGCCAGGGCCTTCTGTTGCCCGCCCGAGTGTTGGTGGGCCTGGTTGAAATAGGCCTTCACCTCAGGATTTCCGGCAAACATCAACGTATAAAACCGCCGGGTAATGGCCTCGGCTTGCTGGGCGACAACCGGCGCCGTCACTTTTACAATCTGAATCGTCCGTTCGCTAAGCATTTCGCTGCCTGTCTCCTTGATGAATCCCGCTGGGGTCTAGGCAATAGGTATCCGCAAATATCAGCGGCCCGAGCGAGAAGTCGACATTCTACATATGTATGTGTAGAATGTAAGGGCCCATTTCGAGGTCGCCATCCGTGCTATCAAAAACTGCCGAATACGCCCTGAGAGCCGCCGTGTGGCTTGCCAATGATCCGCAAGCTTCTTGCGCGGCCGATCATTTGGCCGAGGTCACCAAGGTTCCGCGCCGCTACCTGCACAAGGTGCTGCAGGACCTCGTCCGCGCGGAGCTGGTGCGTTCGCAATCCGGCCCGCGCGGCGGATACGCGCTGGCCCGCAATCCGGCGAAGATCACGATTCTGGACGTGGTAAACGCCACCGATCCGCTCGAGCGGATCAAGCACTGCCCGCTGGGGCTGCCGTCGCATACGCGGCTTTGCCCGCTGCACAAAGAGCTCGACGACGTTTACGCCTCTGCCGAGAAAGCGCTGGGCAACGTAACGTTGCAGCAACTTGTGCGCTCATCGAGCAAGATCGTGCCGTTGTGCGATGTGCTGAAATAGCATCGTCGCCTCCAGTTTGAGTATGCGTTTTGGCCTCTGCCGCCGGCTTTTCGGCGACAGATGGGCCTTAATTCAACGCTAAGACTTTCTCCGCTATATTAGACGGCCCCTTTTGCACCAACAGGAGCCGCCATGACTCGCGCCGCCTTCGCCTGGTCGTTTGTTCTCGTCATCTCCGCAACAGCATTGCTGGAAGCCGCCAACTGGCCGCAGTGGCGCGGCCCAAACCGTAACGGCATCTCCGAGGAAACCGGCCTGCTCACCGAGTGGCCTGAGGAGGGCCCCAAGGTGCTTTGGCAGCGGGACAATCTCGGCGGCGGATTCTCGACCCCCGCCGTCGTGGAAAATCGACTTTACATCCTCGGCAGCAGCGATCTCGACAATGAGTTCGTTCAGGCCCTCGACGTCGATAAGAACGGCGAGCAGATCTGGCAGACGCGCGTCGGCAAAGTCGGCGAGCCCGATCAGCGGCCGCCGTATCCCGGCGCCCGCTCGACGCCGACCGTCGACGGCGAGCGGCTGTACGCGCTCGGCTCCGACGGCGACTTGCTTTGCCTGAGCGCTGAAGACGGCGAGACAATCTGGGCCAAAAACCTTCGCACCGATTTCGGCGGCACGCCCGGCGAATGGGCGTACTCTGAATCGCCGCTCGTCGACGGCGATGTGCTGGTCGTCACTCCCGGCGGCAGCGAAGCAACGATGGCGGCCCTCGACAAAACCACCGGCGAGCCGATTTGGAAGGCCGCCGTCGAAGGCGGCGACGAAGCCGGCTATTCCTCGGTGGTTATCTCCAACGCTGGCGGCGTGAAGCAGTACGTGCAATTTCTTGGCAAGGGCGTCGCTGGCGTGGACGCTGCGACCGGCAAGGTTCTCTGGCGATATGATCGCACGGCTCAAGGCAGCCCGGCAAACATTCCCACGCCGCTGGTCCATGAGGACTACATTTACACCGCATCCGGCCGCGGCGGCGGCGCGTTGATCAAGCTCAACAAGACCAACGAGGGCTTCGTCGTCGAAGAAATGTACCACGACAGCAAGTTCCCGAAGGCGATCGGCGGCACCGTGCTGGTCGACGGCCACATCTACGGCACGAGCAGTGATTCGCTCATGTGCCTGGAACTGGTCAGCGGCGACATTAAATGGCGCGACCGCGCCCTCGGCGCCGCCTCGATTTGCGTCGCCCAGGACCAACTCTATCTGCATGGCGAGAACGGCGAGATCGCCCTCGTGGATGCCACGCCCGAGGAATATCGCGAGCAAGGCCGCTTTACCCCGCCGGGCGCCCCCGACCGCGGCGGTTCGAAGGCGTGGGCCTATCCGGTCGTCGCCGACGGCAAGCTTTTCATCTACGACACCGGCACGCTCTGGTGCTTTGATATTCTGAAGCCTTAATCAAAGCGCCGGCGTTCGACAGGCCGTCGTTAGGCCTAAGCGGCAACCAATATCGGTCCGCGCATGCGCCCATCGTTTTTACGCACAGCCTCTGCATCGCCGTCGCTTAGCCGTCGTCCTCTACCTAGAATGGACTGCATCGCCTGCGGGCGAACCGGATCAGTAAGAGACTTCTGAATCGAGGACGTCGTGCTGCCGCTCCACCGCTTCGCCCTGCGCATGGGCCGACCCCTCCCCGCCCTCGCGATCGTCGCTGCTGGCTTGCTTCTCAGTGCCAAGCTCGGCGCGCATGCGCGTGCCGCGGACGTCTTCTTCAACATCGACTTGATCAGCGAAACGCCGGTCCCCGGCGCCGATTATCCGCGCCATTGCGGCGACCTGTGGGCGGCGGGCGATTACGCCTACATCGGCTCCGATCGGCACGAAGGCGGCATCTCGATCTTCGATATCTCGAACCCCGCCAATCCGCAGTTCCTGGTCGAGTACGCCGGCGAAGAGATGGAGGACGTCGAAGTCTACGGTAACATCGGCTACTTCAGCAGCGACGACAATCAGGCGACCCCCGCCACCGGAACTGGCGTCGATATCGTCGACCTCACAAACCCGGCCAATCCGATTCTCCTGAGCCGAATCAATGCGGACGACGGAATTGATCTCAACGGTAACGCCATTCTCGATTCCCATGAGCGGGGGCACCACAAGGTGCACACGCTGTCGGTGAGCGACGGTTATCTGTACACGACGGACAACATCACCGACACGGTAAAGATTTTTGACGTGTCGAACCCGTCGGTTCCCCAGTTTGTGCAGAGCGTGGACCTTGGTTTGGCGAGCAACGTCGATTCACACGAGGTCATGGTGACCAACGGACGCATGTATGTTGCCAGCAAAATCCCGGGCAACGCGACCACGGGTTACTCTCATATTTTCGATGTGTCGAACGTAGGCGCGCAGGGCGCTGTGCTGCTCAAGGCGATCCAAACCGGCGGCGGTACGCATACGAGCATGCCCAGCGAGGACGGCAACTTGCTTATCGTTTCGCAGGAGCGCGAGAACGGCGAGGTGCGGATTTACGACATCTCGATGATCGACCAGCCAAACGACCCAGACGCGCCCGACTTGCTGACGACGATCACCGCCTCGACGCTCGGCATTCAGGCCCACAGTCCGCACCATTCGCATATGCATGGCGATCTGTTGTTTCTCTCCTGGTACGAGGCGGGGCTGCAAGTTTTAAATCTCGCCGATCCTACGAATCCCGCATGGGTTGGCTCCTACGACACGTTTACCGGCACGTCCAGTGACTTCAATGGCAACTGGGGCGCCTTTCATGGACTGGGGCTCGACAAAGTCCTGCTCAGCGATCGCAACAAGGGTCTGATCATTGTCGACGCTTCCGACGTC
>DASVCM010000075.1:0-3943 GCA_036381635.1 Lacipirellula sp. | reverse complement strand
CAGAAATCGCGGTCAGAGACCGCTCCCACAGAGTTTTTGGGCAAAGCCGTTCTCCATAGTCGTGTCCAACCAGGTGCAGACCCGCCCTCGAACCGCCGCTGCTCGCAAAAGCGCGCCTACAGATACGGTCTACAGCCTTCATTCTTCAGCGTTACCTCGCCGGCGCCTCGGAATTATGTCGCCAAAAATAGCGCATTACGACAAATATCAGGCCGACAAATCACCGGGCGACTCTCGCGACTTCATAAAAAAAGGCCGCGACGAAGCCAACGCTCCGCCGCGGCCGAAAAATAAACGCAACGGCGTCAGCCGCCAACTCAGTTCGCAAAAATCCCCGTGCCGTACCAGATGCCATTGCGGCCGCGGCGGATGTCGAACCCAAACGCTCGATGCCGCCCCGCGACGCCGCGCCAGTGGCCCGGCGAGTGCCGCCAACTGTCGACGCAGTCGATGCACGAGTCGATCAGGTTCTGCCCCGGCCAGCTCTCGGCCACGACTTCCGAAACCTCGCCGCCGGCGGCCGTGAGCCCGCCGTAGCGCGACTCGAAGTGGTGGTGCCCCTGCACGCCGATGCTCGCCTGGTAGGCCGAGTGCGAAGCGGCGCCTTGCGAGAGCGTCGGGTGATGGATGCCGTAGGTGCTCGCCGGGTTCTCCGGATGGATCCGCACGGCCCAGATCATCGTCCGCTGCGTGAGCGTCCCCGGCGGCAGGTCGAGCGCCACGTGCAGGTGGCTGTTCTCCCAGCGATAGTACTTGCCGCTGGCGAACGGCAGGATATTCACCGGCCGGCCATAGTACGGCTGGCCGACGTGCTGCAGATCGATCAGCACGAACCCGGGTCCGTTCTGCAGCTCGGCAAACGCCGGGAAGCTGCCCAGCCGCTGCGGCTGGCCGTTCACGGTGATCACGTCGTGGACCGATACCCGCGCCCGCTCGACGCGCGCCAGGCGGTTGATCATGTTCTGCTGCGCCATGTACTGGTCGGCGCTCTGCTGCTGCGAGCCCGCGCCGAGGAAGTTGATGAGCAACATCCGCTTGTTCTTTTTCGCGGCGCGGTAGGCGGCGTTGTAGTCGGTCCGCCATTCGAGACCGCCCACCGAAACTGTCGAGGGCTTCTGCGGCTTGGCCGCCGGCTTCGTTTTCGCGGCGTCTTGCTTCGCGTCCGCAGCCGCCGGCGTTGCCCCTTCCTTCGTCGGTTCGGCCGCCAGCGCTTCAACCACAACCCCTGTCGAAAGCACTCCTGCTATCAGAGCGAAGGCGCGCAGCTTCGCCAAAGATCTTGCCATCGTGAACATCTCCTTTGCAAGAAATCGACCGGGACGCATCCCTTCCGGTCGACTGGCCCAAGGATGCCCTGGCGAGGTTCCTTCGCCGGGCAAACAGAGGGGTCCACTTTAGGTGGACCTAACGCCATGAGCAACGATGCGGAGCGCCGATTTCGCAAAAATCTCGGCGCACAAGCGTGGCTTAATGAAGCCTATGCGCAGCGGTCTGCGCAACTCCGAAGATGGGCGCCGTTTAGGTGTGGCATGCCGCCGGTCGCCGCGGCATCGCGTCGCGGCCGTTGCCGCGGCTCTCCCCCTTTACACGCGGCGATGTTGGTGAAGGGCAAAGCAGCAGGCGACGCCGAACATCAGAGCGGCCGCAGGCTCCGGCACGCTGCTGGCCGCGGCGGCAAGCGCCGTGCCGCCGATCTCCCGTTGCCATAGCAGGAAGTCGCGGCCGTCAACATCGCGATCGCCGTCGGCGTCGCCATTCATGTGCAGAGCACTGCCGGTTGTTCCCAAACTGTCGCCCCACACGAGCAGATCGTCGCCGTCCACGTCGCCGTCGTTGTCGAAGTCGGTCCGATCGACGACGCGCAGCATCAGCGGCGCCGAGATCGATTTCGCCCCCGCCGCGTCGGTCAGTTGCGCCGTGATCCGAAAGTCGCCCGGCGTCAGCATTCGACGCTGCATCACCTTCGTTGTTATTGGGGAAAGATCGAACACGCCGTCGCCATCAAAGTCCCACTGAACCGTCATCTGGCCGCTATTGCCGTCGGGATCGATCGAGCGCGACGCATCTAACAGGACTGCCTGGCCAACGATGATCGTCGAGCGCCCCAAATCAATCGCCGGTTGCGGCGCGCGGTTCGACCCCGTCGCGGGCGTAATATCGATGCTCGAGTCGCGCCGATTGCCCTGAGCATCATAGACCGAGATCGTGAACTCATCATTCTGCCCGGGCTCGTACCAGGGCGTCGTGAACGCTTCCCGCGCCAGAATGCCGTTGAGCGGCAGTTCGCCAATCACCTCGCCGTTGCGACGCAGCAGCGCGGCCGAAAGTTGCCCCGCGTCGGTCGCCGTGAACGGTATTCGCAACTGCCCGTCGACAATGTTGATCGTACTGGCGTCGCCGAGCGTGACGGTCGGCCGCGTCTGGTCGGTCACGGGCGCCGCGAAGTTGAAGTAACGGCTCGTGTTGAGCGCCAGCGCCGCTCCCTCGGCCAGGTACATGTCGTCGGCCGTAAACAGCTCCGGTAGCTGCGCCCCGCGCCAGCCGCGCAGCCCATTGCCCATGTGGTTGCCGTCGAAATTCTGGTCGTTGCGAAAGTCGTGGCCCAGCCCGAAGGCGTGCCCCAGCTCATGGGCCGTGGCGCCCTGCACGCTGGAGGCGATGCTGCTGATCGTGCTCCCTTCGAAGTCGTGAAAGGAGACGCCTTGCACGAAGGGATACGGCCCGACTTCCGGATAGGTGAGCCCGCCATAGTTGCGCGTGTCGGTAAGAATGCTCGGCGAGGCGCGGAACAGGAAATCGCTTTCCATGATCGCCACGCCGCCGTCCATCCCGGATCCATTGCTGCCGCCCAGCGACGTCTTGCCGGCAATCGCGCCGCTGGCGCTCTGCATGTGCGACTCGGGCACGAGCAGCCAGACTTGCTGCGAGGACCAGATCGGCAGCCCGGCGCCCTGCGCGGCGGAGATCGTCTGACTCCACACGTCGCCGCGAATCGTCGCCGCCGTCTTGCTGGTGTTCACCACGTGGACCTTCGGAGTGACGCCGTCGGGCATCATTTCCAGGTCGAATGTTTTGTAACCGAGGCCCCAGCGCTGCACCTGGCTGCCGTACCAGTCCTGCACGGCGAGCATCAGCTCCTGGAGCCGCTCGGTCGCCAGCGGCTGCGGCCGGCGATCGCTGGGGATGACATAGCCGATGCGCACTAGCGGCGCGGCCATGCCGGGCGCGGACGCCCCTGCAACCGCCGCCGCGACAAGCAGCGCCGTCCGCAGGCGCCGCGAAAAGCGAATAGTGAATCCAGAAAACTGCACCTCCTTCTCCGTTTATACAGGCAGTCGCGCCTACCACCGTTCCAGGTTTGAGAATAGACCGCGCCAAGCTAGCCGGCAAGCGCTTTACGAAGCGCGGCGGTGCTTGCGCGAAGAATGCAGTTCTCGCGAGCGCCCACGGGGCAGTAGCGACAACAAACCAAGCATCGCTTGCACGCCGGCCGATGGCTCAGGAACGGCGTCGGCTGCCATGGAAGCCGGCGCCACGTTCTGGCTTGTGCCAATGCGTCGTTGCCAGTTTAAGAAGTCGGCGCCATCGGCGTCGCCATCGCCGTCGGCGTCGCCCTGCCAGTGGCTTGCGCCGCTGGGCATGCCGGCGCCGGTCGTCCAGCGCTCCAAATCAGCCATATCGATCAGGCCATCGGCGTTGAAATCGCCGAACGCTGGGAGTGCGAAGAAGTCCTCCGCATCGCCGACCCAAAGGTTGCTCACCGTGTAGTTCGCCACGTACAGGCTGCTGAGCTGCAATTGGGTGACGATCGGATTAAAGCCCTCACTCCCATGCGCGGTGAGCATCCATTGAAACAGCGGATCCGTGAAGTTACCGACGTGCGATCCCGGCGCGAAGATCGAAGCCTGCATCGTGTTGGCGCCGGCGCCATTGCCGCTGATCT
>DASVCM010000074.1:0-3306 GCA_036381635.1 Lacipirellula sp. | reverse complement strand
CGGCCTTTCACCTGTACGCCGTCGACAAGAGCGAGCGGCGTTTCGACGCGATACGGCTTGGTCGGCAAATCCTGCGTCGCCTCATAGGCCATGAGTGCGGCGAGCCGGCGAACGAGATCGCGAAACTCGCTCGAACGAGTCGACGCCCGCCGCATGCGGGTGACGTGATGCTCTACCAGCGGATGCTTCACCAAATGCACGCCGCCGCGCCGGGCTGGTTGGCCGTCGGGTTGAGCCGCTGCGTCGGTCGCGCCGACGACGGTGCTGCCTGCCATGAGAGATTGCCTCGCCATGCCGCGGGAACGGGAGATAAGCCGCCGCGGTCACATTCTAATGTGCCAGCCGGCGCGGGGAAAGAATCGGGCGGCCGCCAGACCAGGGATTACGCTATCGCAGTTCCGCTTAATCCCCGTGGGCAAACTCTGCGGCGGTCAATCCTTCCCTCTTCTTGGCGAATCTTTGCGCCTTAGCGCCTTTGCGTGCGGCAATCTCGGATTCTAAACACGCAAAGGCGCGAAGGCGCAAAGGATCGCCAAGAAAAGAAGAGGCAGTTTTAGGGTTCGCCGACGCCGATCAGGCAGTGATCGAGCATCTCGACCGGCGTACATACGTAACTTGCGTAGAACGGCCCGAATTCCGCATAGCGTGCGCTCGCCTCGTCGAAACGCATGTGGTAGACGATGTCCTTGAGATACTCGGGATTGGTCGCCCAGAGCGTGACGCCCCACTCCCAATCCTCAAGCCCCAGGCCCACGGTGATAAGCTGCTGCACCTTTCCGGCGTACGCCATGCCGCTCTTGGCATGCTCGCTCATGAGCTTCATTCGCTCTTCCTTGGAGAGTAGAAACCAGTTCTCGCCGACCTTGCGCTTCTTGTTCATCGGATAGAAGCACGTGTTGGGGTACGGCGGGAAGTCCGGAGTCAGCCGCTGGCGGTTCATATGCACCAGGCGATCGGCGTATGCCTTCAGCTTCGTCTGGTAGACCGGGCTCCCCTCGGTCTCCCCTTCGGCCACCAACCGGGCGCCGTACTGCTCGGCCGTGAACACATACTCGCTGATTTCGGTCATCGAGACGAACGAGTAGCCCGGCGTTATGGCCGGCCCCAGCGGACTAGCCATCACCTCTTGATGAACGCGATCGACCACAAGCGGATCGCGGTCCATTACCATCAGCCCGAAGTCGGCCTTGGCGCCGGAGACGATCGACGTCTGCAGGCGAAGCGCGCCCGCCTTACGGGCAGGATCGAGCGTGGCGATCAAGCGGGCCCGGCCCTCGGCGACGTGCTCGGGCGGCATGTCGGCCAGCCGATCGCGATTCCACGAGTAATAGAGATGGCTGCAGTGCCAACCACCGTCGGCTGGTTGGCGGGAGACCTCGGTGGCGGGGGTCCCAGCGGTAGGATGTTGCATGGCGAATGTTGCGCAGGGAGATCAAACGACGCAGGTGCTGTAAGTCAAAGCGCATGGTAGCAGAATCGCCCTCCAAGGTTTAGGGACCCGAACAGGGAAAAGACAACGGCCGCTCGCCGACGGTTCGTTCGTCGGCGGCGGCCGTCATGGTGGTTCGCGAAGCTGCGGAAGGAATTCCGAGTCGTCGGCATGCGGCGTGGAACACGATCAGAGTGAATCGATGGTGGATGAAAAATCGTCGATCAGCCGGCCGACAACCTCGTGGGTCAGCGCCGCCGGGACGCGTGTTCGCGGCTGCCCGGGCTGCTTTTCGTATCGGCAGAGCGTCACCGACCCGCCGCGGCGGATTAGCAACTCGTAGTACCGGCAGCCGTTGTCGTCCTTCTGCGGCGGGTTGCTTCGCATCTGCACGCTGCAGCCGGTCGCATCGGTTTCGATCGGCGCGATCGGTTCGAGCAGATAGTTGATTCGCTTGGCGAGATTGCCGCTCGCGGCCTGCAACTCGAAGGTGGTCGCACTGCTGAGCTCGGCCGTTTCGAGCTGCAGCTCGTCGATCGTCACCGCGAGCGCGTCGCACTGGATCGCCTCGCACGTCGCCGTTCTTGGTCCATCGACCACAGATATCGTCCGACCGCCCTGGCCGGCGCTCGCTCGCAGTTCGGCGAGTAGTTGTGAGGACAAGCTCATGGTGAAACCTCTAAATCATCCGCCAGTCCGATGGCTTCACCCTTCTCCAGTTCATGATCAGTTCCGTCGAACGACAAGACCGTCTTGCAGTTCTCAAGGACCGTTTCCAAATGGACCGGCCGGCTCCACAGGCGTTCGAGGTTTCGCAGCGTGTCGGCCGCGTAATCCATTTGCAGTTCGACGCCGCAAAACTCGTGCCGCAGGAAGAGCTCGCCGCGGTTGCGATAGTTTCCGTCAACGACGTTGATGATCGGCCGGCCGCGGTTAGTCAGGCTCTGCAGCAGTTGCTGTTTCACCTGCGGGAATTCACGGCTTTCGATTTCGTAGGCCTCGCTGCCGGGGTTATAGCCGAAGCGGAAAAGCTTGTGCTCGCGCACGAAGTCGAGCGTGAGGAACTCATCGATGAACGTCAGGTCGTTGTGAATGCGGCGAACCTCGAAAATCTTCTCGCGACCCAGGCCAAGCTGCTTGTCCCAGCGGCGACGCACCGCGTGGTCATCACACTCCTCGTACTCACGGCCGAAAGCGCCACGGTTCCAGCGATCTTCGATGTCGCGGAACAGCTCGATGCCCACCTTGTAGGGGTTGAGCTGCGTCGGCGAGCTGGCCATCGTGCCGCTGTGGTGGTCGGCGTAGTTGACGATGTCGGCCGAGGTGACCGCGTCGTGCACCATGATCGTCGAGTGCCAGTAGCTGGCCCAACCCTCGTTCATAATCTTCGTCTGCGCCTGTGGAGCGAAATAGTACGCCTCGTCGCGAACGATCGACAGAACGTCGTGCTGCCAGGCGCTCAGCGGGGCATGCTCCAGCAGGAACAGCAGGATGTCCCGCTCCGGCCGCTTGGGGAACTGGCGATCCTTCTTTTCATCCTCCTCTGACTCATCGCGGCGCCGGAACGCCTCGGGCGGGTTCACGAAGGAATCCATATAGTCCTTCGCCTGGAACCGCGGCGGCTTACCGGTTTCCTCTTCTTTTTTCTTGCCGTCAAAATCGTACTGGTCCTTCTTCTCACGGCGGCGGATGAACGGCGAGTAGATGTCGATGAGGTCTTCGACGCTCAGGCAGGCGTCGATGAAATCCTCGACCTTCTCGACGCCGACCTCGTCCATGTAGCGGCGAATCCGCGTGCCGTGGTTCGCCATCTCGTCCATCATCTTGCGGCTGGTATGGGCGAACCAATCGTTGTTCTTGAAGAAGTCGCAGTGGCC
>DASVCM010000073.1:0-2291 GCA_036381635.1 Lacipirellula sp. | reverse complement strand
CGACGCCGACGCGCAGGAACAGGCCTTCCAATTCGGCTTCAGCGTCGCGGGGCGCACAACGCCGTTTGTCGCCAAGTCGAGCGTTCTGGCGCCATTTGCCGGGCAAACGCCGCAGCCTGGGCAGGAAATGGGGCTGTACCTCGGCACGGGCGATCAGGACAACTACATCCAGATTGTCGTTTCGGGCGACAACGGCGGATCGGTCAAGGTGATGAAAGAGTTCGCCGGCGTATTTACCACCGTCGCCAGCCACGATACTTCGCTGCCCGGCGCCGGCCGCGTGGAGCTCTTTCTGACTGCCACGCCCCAGACCAAAAGCGTGCAGGCCAGCTATTCCATCGACGGCGGGCCGCAGATAAACATCGGCGCCCCGGTGGCCGTCCCCGTCGGCGTTGCCATTCCCCCCGCACTGGCCGCGGGCATTCGCGCCACCGATCCCACGGGCTCCGGCGCCATGCCCGTGACGTGGGACTACCTGGGCGTCACCGACGTCGGCGCTCCCGATCCGGATCCCGACCCCGATCCGGGGTCGGACGATGCCCAAGCGCTGGTCTTCATCGAGGGCCTCGGCGGCGATTTGCAAACGGCGTCAGTGTTCGGCACGGGCTCGTTCAGGATCGCCAACCGGTCCACGGGAGATGTGAAGATCCAGTCGGTGACGATCGACTCGAGCACGGCGATCATGCCCGACGTTGTATTCGATCCACTGGGCGATGGCGGCAACGACGTGTTCAAGGCGTTCACGCCCGACGAGGGCGCTGCGCTCACGGGGCTTTCGGACCATGCCTATATCGGACCGCACGGCGGCGGATTCGACGAGTTGTCGATCGATTTCAACGACTTCGATCCCGGCGAGGAGTTCGTCTTCTCGATTGACATGGAGCCCACCAGCATCAAAGGCTCGGTGGCGCCGGGCCCGAGCCACGCCGGCAAGGTCTCGGGAATGGAAATGACCGGAGCGACCGTGACGGTCGTCTTCAATAACGGCGCCACGACCACCTCCCGGACATTCCGCACGGCGGGCAACAATCGGGCTTCCCAAACCATAGCCGACACGGGCCTGCCGCCGACGCCGGGGCTCGCCCTCTTGGGTTCCGCGACGTCGCCGGGTTATACGTCGGCCGCCAACCATACGGTGCGAATCACCGGACCGGCCGGCGCAAAGGCGCGGCTGCTGCACATTGAAGCCTCGCTCCACCTGGCGGGCGTCCCCGGCGGCGGCTTCGACATCGATCCGTTCGAGGCGAACAAAGCGACGAAGCTCGTCGAGAAGACGGTTACGATCGGCGCCGGCGGCTTCGTGGACGTGCCGATCGTGCTCACCAAAAGCGAACAGCAAGGCGGCTACAACTACATCACGGCGGCGATCCAGGACGCGCAGGGCCGCACCGGCGACAACGCGGCGAAGCTTACGCTGGCGTATAACGTGCCGCCGCACAATGGCGCCGCGGCGCCGCTGGCCGGCGATTACGACGCCGACGGAAGCGTCGACGGTCGCGACTTCATCGTCTGGCAGCGAACCCTCGGCTCGGCCGTGGAAGCC
Source organism: Lacipirellula sp. (assembly GCA_036381635.1). Classification (GTDB taxonomy): domain Bacteria; phylum Planctomycetota; class Planctomycetia; order Pirellulales; family Lacipirellulaceae; genus Lacipirellula. The sequence continues at coordinate 748 of DASVCM010000073.1, read as the reverse complement.
GGCGCGGGGGCCGACGGAAGCGGGGACGGCGTCGTCAACGCGGACGACCTGGCGCCATGGCAAGAAAACTTTGGCGCTTCGTCCGACTCGTCCGCCGCGGCGGAAGCGCCGTCGCAGGCGTCGACGGCGGCATTCGAGATGAGCTCGCTGTGGGAGCAGAGCGTCAACGGCCTAGCGGCGGAGGAGACCGAGGCGGCCGCCGTCGAATCCGCCGACCAGGCGGTGGAGCTTGCACCGCTTGCAACCCATGAATGGGCAGGGATCTCCGCTCTCGCCGGCGAGGCCGAGTTGGAGGAGTTGTTTAGCGATGTTGCAGAGTTCGAAATGGACGCCGCCCTTGACGACGACCTGAGCGATTTGGACGTGGCATTCGCTACGATCAAGTAACTTAACCGCGCGTTCACCCGCAGCGGCGCCCAGCGAGCCGGGCCGTCTCGGCCCCGGCGAGTTTGCCGCCAAGTCGCCCCATCCGCTATGCTGCTGCGATGGGTTCCGCGCGTAACTTTGCGATCGTACCGGCAGCGGGCGTAAGCGCGCGAATGGGCGCCCACAAGCTCCTGCTGCCGTGGGGCGCGTCGACGGTGATTGAGCAGGTGCTGGCCGCATGGCGCGCGAGCCGCGTCGGCCGGATTGTCGTCGTCGCCCGTGCCGATGATGAACCGCTGCTCGATCGCTGCAGAAAGATGGGCGTTGATCTTGTCACGACCGTCGCCGAAACGCCCGATATGAAAGCCTCGGTGCGGCTTGC
>DASVCM010000072.1:0-3756 GCA_036381635.1 Lacipirellula sp. | reverse complement strand
TTGCAGTAGCGCCACTGGCGCCGGCTTGGAGGAAGTGGCCGAGCGAATTCGCGGCCGCATTGCGGACGCTGGCGGCGGCCTGGGCGGCGTGCAGTCGACCGCGGCGCGGTGCGCCGGGAGTCTGCTTAACGCTCAGGCGGCGCTTGCGGCGGCCGTCGACCTTGTCGATTGTGGCGGCGAGGAGCTTATCGCGGCTGAAATCCGCGCCGCTCTGGACGCCCTGGGCGAAGTGGTCGGCGCGATCTGTACAGATGATGTTTTGGACCGCGTTTTCAGCCAGTTTTGCATCGGCAAGTGATTGCGGTTGGCGCGGAGCGGGGCATAATTCTGTCGGAACGCCCCTCTTTAATCCGCTCGCAACTTATGAAGCTCTACATTTGGATTATCGTTTCGCTGATTCTGTGCGCGGGCGCGCCGCAAGTATTCGCCGCGGATCGCGGCGCGGCGCTGGAGTCGGCGATTGCCTCCATCACGGTGAGCGAGCTGCGCGAACATGCGGGGCTGCTGGCGGACGACACGCTTGAGGGCCGCGCCGCGGGCACGCGCGGCGGGCGTGCGGCGGCGCGGTACATCGAGTCGAAGTTGCGCTCGGCAGGCGTGCGGCCGGCTGGCGAGGGAGGCGGCTTTCTGCAGCGGTTCAGCCCTGGGTATTTCAACGTGCTCGCACAGATTCCCGGGACCGACGACAAGCTCAAGCACGAGTATGTGCTCGTCGGCGCCCATTACGATCACGTCGGCTACGGCAACCGCAGTAACAGTAATGGGCCGTTCGGGTATATCCACAACGGCGCCGACGATAACGCCAGCGGCGTCTCGACATTGTTGGAACTGGTCGACGCCTTCAGCCGCAGCGGCTGGCAGCCGAAGCGATCGATCATCGTTGCGTTCTGGGACGGCGAGGAGATCGATCTGTTGGGCTCGCGGCACTGGGTGCGACAGCCGACCGTGCCGCTCGCCAGCGTGCGGTTGGCGATCAACGTCGACATGGTCGGCCGGATGACGCGCGGGCGGCTGGAGGTTTCCGGCACGCGCACGGCGGCCGGGCTGCGGCAACTCTTCAGCTCGTCGCGGCTGCCGCGGGAGGTGTGGATCGATTTTCCCTGGGAGTACGAGCCGAACAGTGATCATTGGCCGTTCTACGAGGCGAGCGTGCCGTCGCTGCTGATCCACACGGGCGTGCACGAGGACTACCATCGGCCGAGCGACGACGTCGAGAAGCTGAACATCAACGGGATGCACGCGACAACGGTGTATTTGCTGGACGTGCTGACGCGCGCTGCCGACGCCGAGGCGCTGCCCGCGTTTCGCACCGCTTCGCGGAGTGAGAGTTCCTGGACGCGCCGGCAGCGGGAAGTCCCGCTACAGCCGATGGCGCCGCGTTTAGGCTTGCGCTGGGACTGGCAAACGGCGGACGAGCAGGGCGTGATGACGGTCGAGAGCGTGACGCCCGGCGGAGCGGCGGAAAGAGCCGGTGTTCGTGCTGGCGACCGGATTCTCTCAGTGGACGGAACGCCGGTTGAGGTGGAGACGCTACTGCCGGCGGCCGTGCTGCGTGCGGAATCGGAAGTAACGCTCGAAGTTGCGCGCGGCGATGATGAGCCGACAACACTTACCGTGGCGCTGCGCGGCAAGCCGTCGCAACTGGGGATTGCCTGGCGTGAGGACGCTGGCTCGCCGGGTTCGGTTTACATCACACGCGTCGTGCCGTACTCGCCGGCGGCGCGGGCGGGCCTGCGGGTGTTCGACCGGATTTATGCGGTCGACGGCGAGCGGTTTGCCGATCAGAACGCGCTGCTCGAGAAGGTTCGCCTGCGGTTGGCAGAGGCCGAGAGCATGCAATTTGAGCTTGAAACGGCGGGGCGGATTCGCGCGGTGAATGTTGATCTCAAGCTGCCGACGGCGCCGGTAAAAGACGTTTCGCTTTGAAGTGCATCAAGGCGTCATCCTGTGCGGAGCGAAGGATCTGGCGGAGCGCTAGATTCTTCGCTCCGCTCAGAATGACTCTTATTTGCCGGACGCCGGCGGCGGCTCCAGCGCTCGCAGTCGCTCCCAGGTGTACAGGCCAGTGTAGTGGCCGTCGGTCCAATAGATGCGGACCGCGTAGTTGCCGACCAGTTCCATCCGCTCAATCGAAATGTCCGCCGGGACCGTCGCCGGGTCGAGCATCCGCTCGCCGGTCCACTCGTTGACGCACTGGGCGCAGCCGCATTCGTTGCGGAGGTAACGGAAGGGGAGAGCGTCGGTCCGGTCGCTCCAGACGATGTGCAGAACGCCCTGGGCTCGATCGGCCTGCAGGTCGCGAGGCATGGGGGTTTGGGAACTCACGGCGCCTCGCTCCTAAGAATCGTCCGCTAGCCGCAAAAGGTTACTCGCGACTATACTTGACCAGCGCCGCGAGCGCCCAGCCGTGGGCGGCTTGCAGCAAAACGGGGACGTGGCGGAATTGGCAGACGCGCTGGATTTAGGTTCCAGTGGGGCAACCCGTGCAGGTTCGATTCCTGTCATCCCCATCGAAACGCTTGCAGGCCGCGGGGCGAATGCTCCGCGGCCTGCGGCGTTTTACATGGTGCTCCGCCATCAAGTCATTCCGAGGTCTGCCGAGGAATCTGGCCGGACCCCTCGGCGGACCTCGGGGTGACAGGGTTCGGCCGGACCCCTCGGCGGACCTCGGGGTGACAGGGTTCTATTCGCTGCTATCGCGGTTCGGCGGTGATCGCCATCACTAGCGGGGCGGTTTCGTCGTCGCCCTTGATGAGCTGGATTGACTCGATCGGCTCAGCCCGCAGCGGTTCGATCTTGAAGTAGCGGACCTGCTGCCGGCCGAGATGGAAGGCGAGCTTCGAGCCTTCGACCTCCTGGTGGCCGTTGTAGTCGGCGAAGTGGACGCCGTTTTTCAGCTCGTGGTCCTCCGTCTGGCCGTCGGCGTAGCGGAGGCGGACGATCATCGAGACGCTGCCCGCGGAGGTGTAGGGAAAGCCCCAACCGCTCACGCCGCTCAAGAAATGGATCGCCTTGGCCGGGGCGCCGCACTTCACTTCGACCGAGCCTGGCATCGTGGGGGCGACGGCGCCGCGCGGGCCGCGGAGCATGATCACGTTGCGGATGCGGCCGTTCTGCGGGTCGATGGGGTAGAAGGGGACGCCGTCGACAGTTTTGGGTCCCCAGTCGTCGAAGACCAGCCGCTCGGCGCGGCTTTCGCGCGAGTAGAACATGCCGCCGTGGCTGGAGACGGTGGCCACTCGTGTGATGTCCAGCGGCATGAAGCCGCCCGTGTCGGTGATGTACGCGAGCAGGTCGGCGAGTTGCTCGCGGCTAAGCTGCTTTTCAAACCCCTCGGGCATGAGCGAGGCGTCGCTGCGGGTGAGCTCTTCGATATCCTCGCGCAGGACGGCGTGGCGTTTGCCTTCGGCGTCGACCAGCTCAATGCTGGTGCGCGATTCGCCGGCGAGCATGCCGCTGATCACCAGGCCGTCGGCGGTGAGCGCCGTGTACGTGACGAAGTTGCCTTCGACGTCGCGGTTGGGGTCGAGGATATGGACCAAGAGTTGATCCTTGCCGTGGACGGCCATGCCGCTGAGGTCGGGGCCGACCGAGGCGCCTTCGCCGCGCAGTTTGTGGCAGATGGCACAGTTCTTGGTGAAGACGGCTTTGCCGCTTACGGCGTCGCCGGCGTCGCGGGCGACGTCGGCCAGTTCGTCAAGCACATACTGGCGGTCTTCGCTGATGCTCTCGCGGCTCTGAGCCAGCAGCGCCTTC
>DASVCM010000071.1:0-7301 GCA_036381635.1 Lacipirellula sp. | reverse complement strand
TGATCAGCGGGGCGGTGGCGAAGCCGAACTCCTCGGCGCCGAGCATCGCAGCGATCACCACGTCGCGGCCGGTCTTCAGGCCGCCGTCGGTCTGCAGGATCACGCGGCTACGGAGGTCATTCATCACGAGCGTCTGGTGGGTCTCGGCGATGCCCAGCTCCCACGGCAGGCCGGCATGCTTGATGCTCGTTAAGGGCGAGGCGCCGGTGCCGCCGCCGTCGCCCGAGATGAGGATGTGGTCGGCGTAGCCCTTGGCCACGCCGGCGGCGATCGTGCCGACGCCCACTTCACTCACAAGCTTCACGCTCACGCGGGCCGAAGGATTGCTGTTCTTCAGGTCGTGGATGAGCTGCTTGAGGTCCTCGATCGAGTAGATGTCGTGGTGCGGCGGCGGGCTGATCAGGCCGACGCCCGGGGTGCTGTAGCGAATCTTGGCGATGTAGTCGTCGACCTTGCGTCCCGGGAGCTCTCCGCCTTCGCCGGGCTTGGCGCCTTGCGAGATCTTGATCTGCAGCTCGTCGGCGTTGGTGAGGTAGTTGATCGTCACGCCGAAGCGCCCCGAGGCGACCTGCTTGATCGCCGAGCGGCGGGGGTTCATCGAGCCGTCCGGAAGCGGCTCGAACCGCGCGGGGTCTTCGCCCCCTTCGCCCGTGTTGCTCTTGCCGCCGATTTGATTCATCGCGATGGCGAGCGACTCGTGGGCCTCGGCCGAAATCGAGCCGAACGACATGGCGCCGGTGCAAAACCGCTTCACGATCTCGCTTGCCGGCTGGACCTGTTCGATCGGGATCGACTGGCCTTCGGCGGGCTCTTTGAACTTCAGCAGGCCGCGCAACTGGCAGCGGGTGCGGGAGTCGTGATTCACGTGCTCGGCAAACCGTTTGTAGGCGTTGGGGTCGCCGGCGCGGGCGGCCACCTGGATATCGGCGATCGCCTGCGGATCCCACATGTGGCGTTCGCCCTCGGCCCGCCAGTGGAACTCGCCGGGGTTGGGGAGCACGGCGAGCTTCGTGCCGGGACGCTCCGGGTAGCCAAGCGCATGGCGGCGGAGGGCTTCCTCGGCGAGCACATCGAAGCTGACGCCCTGGATGCGGCTGGCGGTGCCGGCGAAACAGCGGTCGACAAGCTCGTCACGGAGGCCGACGGCTTCGAAGATCTGGGCGCCTTTGTAGCTTTGCAGCGTCGAGATGCCGATCTTGGCCATCACCTTGAGCATCCCCTTGGCGACGCCGGTGCGGTACTTAATGACCAGTTCATGATCAGCCGCAGTGACGGGGTCATGGGCTTCCTCGTCGTCAGTCGAATCCTCGACCGCCGGATGGAGACGGCCCTCGCCCGACTCGTCGCTCTTAATGTTTTCTTCGCCGGAGTCGAGCAGGCCGTCGCGGCGGGCCTGCCACAGGGCCTCGAACGCGAGGTACGGGTTGATCGCGTCGGCGCCGTAGCCGATGAGCAGGCAGTGGTGGTGCACCTCGCGGGCCTCCCCGGTCTCGACGATGATGCCGATGCGGGTCCGCTTGGCCGTGCGCACCAGGTGATGATGCACGGCGCCAGTGGCGAGCAGGGCGCTCAGCGGCACGCGGTCGGCGCTGGTCTTCCGATCGGTCAGCACGATGAGCGTCTCGCCTTCGTCGACGGCGGCTTCCGCTTCGGCGCAGATGCGGTCCAGCGCCTTGACCATGCCCGCCTTCCCTTCGGAGCGGGGCCAGGTGATGTCGATCTTGCGGGTGTGCCAGCCGCGGCGGTTCATTCGCTTTAGCGCGGCGACCTGCTCGTTCGACAGGATCGGGTGCGGCACGCGCAAGCGATGGGCGTGCTTGGCGGTCGTTTCGAGCAGGTTCTGCTCGGGGCCGATGTAGCACTCCAGCGACATGATCACTTCCTCGCGGATCGAATCGATCGCGGGATTGGTCACTTGCGCGAAAAGCTGGCGGAAGTAGTCGTACAGCATCCGCGGCTTGTCGCTGAGGCACGCCAGGCACGAGTCGTTGCCCATCGAGCCGATCGGGTCCTTCTCGACCTTGACCATCGGCAGGAGCATGAAGTTCAGCGTCTCGACGGTGAAGCCGAAGGCCTGCATCCGCTCCAGGAGCGACTGGCGGTTGAAGCCGTGGGGGCGGGCCTCCGGATGGAGGTCGTTCAGGTCGATCCGTTCCTTTTGCAGCCACTTGGCGTAGGGGCGCTGCCGGGCCAGCTCGTGCTTCAGCTCTTCATCGGGGATGAGGCGGCCTTGTTCGAAATCGATGAGAAACATTCGGCCTGGCTGCAGGCGGCCCTTCGCCTTCACGTTCTCCGGCTTGATCGATCGCAAAACGCCGACTTCGCTGGCCATGATCACGCGGTCGTCGTGCGTGAGGTAGTAGCGCGAGGGGCGGAGGCCGTTGCGGTCGAGCGTGGCGCCGATGTAGTGGCCGTCGGTGAAGGCGACCGACGCGGGGCCGTCCCACGGCTCCATCAGCGAGCTGTGGTATTCGTAGAAGGCCCGCTTTTCCTCGGGCATCGTCTCGTGGTTCTGCCACGCCTCGGGGATCATCATCATGACCGCCTCAGGGAGCGAACGGCCGGCCATGAGGAGGAATTCCAGGACGTTGTCGAAGGTCCCGGAGTCGCTGCAATCGGGCTCGACGATCGGGAACAGCTTTTCCAGTTCGTCGCCGAACAGTTCGCTCTTCACGACGCCCTGGCGGGCGGCCATCCAATTGCTGTTGCCGCGCAGGGTGTTGATCTCGCCGTTGTGGCTCATGAAGCGGCACGGCTGGGCGCGGTCCCACGAGGGGAAGGTGTTCGTGGCAAACCGCGAGTGGACCATTGCCAGGTGGCTGGTGTAGTCGGGATCGTTGAGGTCCTGGTAGTACTTGAAGAGCTGCTCGGTGGTGAGCATGCCCTTGTAGATGAGCACCTTCGTCGACAGCGAGCAGATGTAAAACAGCTTCGCCTGCTTCAGCGACTCATCCGCACGGAGCTTGTTGGAGGCGCGCTTGCGGATGATATAGAGTTGCCGTTCAAAAGCTTCGCCCTCGACGCCGTCGGCGGCGCCGATGAACAGCTGCTCGACGACTGGTTCGCCCGCCTTGGCGGTGGGGCCGATGTTCGCGCCGTCGCAGTCGGTGCAGACGGGCCGCCAGCCGATTAAGCGCTGGCCTTGCTCGGCGATGATTTGTTCGACGGCACGTTTGCAGAGCTCCCGCTCTGCGTCGATTTGCGGGAGGAAGACGTTGCCGGCGGAAAAGCGCCCGGGCTCAGGGAGATCAACGCCGAGGTCGGCCTTGGCGACTTTGGCGAGGAATTCATGGGGGAGGGCGGTGAGGATGCCGGCGCCGTCGCCCGTGTTGGCCTCGCAGCCGCAAGCCCCCCGGTGGTCCATGTTGCGCAGCACCTCCTCGGCGTCGAGCAGAATCTGGTGGCTCCGCTGCCCTTTGATGTGCGCAACAAAGCCCACGCCGCAGGCGTCGTGCTCAAACGCCGGGTCGTATAGACCATGCTTCGCGGGAAGATGAACGAGGGGCTCGTGGTTTTCCATGGCACAACTCTTTCTAACTGCGACTGCTTTCCGACTGCAGCGGTCGATTCATTTATCTCACGCAAAGGCGCAAAGGCGCAAAGGACAATGCGTGATAATGGATAATTCTCTTCTTCCTCTTTGTCTTCTTCGTCTTCTTTGCGCCTTTGCGCCTTTGCGTGAGGCAATCTTTGAATCCACTAGGCCGGCGTTTCGTCGAGTTGGAATTCACTCGACGGGAGCAGTTCCGCGGCGAATTCGTTGTCCGATTTCAACAGACCGACGAACTGCCGAGCGAGTTCGCTCAGGCTGCGGTCGCGGCGGTGGACGATGCCCAGCGGCCGCACCAGCGGCGGGACTTCGTTCGCTTCGATGGCGACTTTGGCTAAGGACCCCAGCGCGATCTCGCGGCGGACGCTCGGCTCGGGAAGCACACTGACGCCGGCGTCGATCTCGATCGCCCGCTTCATCGTCTCGATGTTGTCGAACTCCAGGGCGATGTTCACTTCGGCGTGATTGCGAGCCAGCGCTCGATCGATTGCATCGCGAATCGCCAGGCCTTCTTCGAAGGCGACGAACTGCTCGCCGGCGACGGCCTTCAACCGCGCGGACGACTCGCGCGCTAGCCGGTGGCCAGGGTGGCAGACGATGACCATCGGTTCGTCGCGCCACGGGATGGCGGCCAGCACGTCGGTCTCTTTCGGGTAGCTGACGATGCCAAGATCGGCGTCGCCGCTTTCGACCACTTCGCAAACACGGTCGGGGTGAAGATACTCCAGCCGCACCGAAGCCCGCGGATGCTCCGCCGAGAACCGCTGCATGAAGGCGCTCATGTGATGCAGACCGACCGAGTAGATCGAAGCGACCACCAGGCGGCGGGCCTCGGCGTCGTGGAGCGTGCGGACCTCCTCTTCGAGGTCGGCGTATCGCTTCACGATTTGCCGGCAGCCGTCGTAGAAGCGCTCGCCCTCGGGGGTGAGCTCGAAGGGCCGCTTTGAGCGATCGAGCAGTTGCACGCCGAGCCGCTTCTCGAGGGCCTGGACCATCTGGCTGCAGTTTGACTGCGAGATGTGGTTGTCGTCAGCGGCGCGAGAGAAGCTCCGCCGATCGACCACGTCGCAGAAGATTTTCAGGGAGCTGATGTGCATAGTTGTGGCAGCATGAAGGCGCAGCTTGGGCGGCATCCTCGGTGGAGGTTGCGCAAACCCATGGACTGCGTGCGCGGCTGGCAGAAAAGCTCTGACTGTCCGCTATTTCAAGCCGGCCCCTGCAGTCAGGAGCAGCGGCCGTCGGTTTACCGCTCAGCGACCCTGGCGTCTCGCGGCGTCACGCACGCAGTTGCAGTGCGGTCCCTCCTGGACCACCGGATAAGGCTCCATCGCCGGCGTGCATCGCTTTTGGCGATACAGCCTGCCGCCAGAATCGAAAATCGAGATACTAGGATAAGGATGTGGGGCTGGGCCGTCAAGCGGCCGCAAAATGGCCGGGAATCCCACTATATAGCCGAGCCATCCTGGCTCCGTTTTGGCCGCCTCCAAGTTATTCCGGGTCTGCCGAGGAATCTGGCCGGACCCCTCGGCGGACCTCGGGGTGACAGGGTGCTGGACCTGAGCCATCCTCGCCCGGCCAGGATGGCCGGGCTATATATTCCTACTCCGGGATCTTCTCGAACTCGTATCCATGCCCGCGGTCGCGGAGGACTTCGGCTTTGATGATCTTGTCGGCGGCGCCGCCGGCGTCGGGGTCGCGGCGGCGAATCGAGGCGGCGACGTCCATCCCCTCAATCACGCGGCCAAAGACCGCGTGGCGGCCGTCGAGGAACGACGTGGGCACGAAGGTGAGAAAGAACTGCGAGCCGCCGGAGTTCGGCTGGCCGGTGTTGGCCATGCTGAGCGAGCCGCGGAAATGCTTCCGCGCATTCGGCTTTCGCTGCTCGTCTTGAATCGTATAGCCAGGGCCGCCCGTGCCCGTGCCGGTCGGGTCGCCGCCCTGGGCCATGAAGCCAGGAAGCACGCGATGGAACGGGACGCCGTCGTAGTAGCCTTGCTTCACGAGCGTGATGAAGTTGGCGACCGACTGCGGGGCTTCGTTCTCGAACATCTCGAGCACGATCTCCCCCTTGGTGGTGGTGAACTTCACGCGCGGCAGGTCGTCGGCCTTGGCTTCGGCCGCGCGGAGCTGCGATTCCTTTTCCCAGGCCCGCTTCATCGCCGGCAGGTTTTGCTGCGACTGCATGGCCATCTCGACGAAGTTGTGGGGCAGATCGGGATCGGCGGCGCCCGAGGCGTTCCACTTGTTGAAGTACTGCTCGGCCAGCTCGAAGTCGTTGGTGTTGTAGGCGGAGAGGGCGCCCCACAGGTACAGCTTCGGCCACTGCTCGCCGGCGCCGGCGTCGATCAGGCCCTTGATGAGCTTGAGCGCCTTCTCGTACTGATCGCCGCCGTCGCCATTGGCGCCGCCGGTGATATGGAAGCGGGCGATCGCCAGCAGCGTGTCGTTGACGTCCTGGTGGCCTTGCGGGTCGGCCTTGTAAACGGCGAGGCCCGCGTCGGAAATCTGCTCCAGAAGCTTGCCTGCTTGGGCGTAGAGATCGTCGGCTTGCTTCTGAAGCTCAGCGCGCTGGTCGCCTTGAGCGGCGCGGCGCTTTTCGAGCGTGGCCGAGATCTGCTTGATGACCTCTTCCCATTGCTGCTGGAGGGCGTCGAACGCCTGGCGGGCGGCGGCGGCTTCGGAGTTCGCCCCGGCGGGCTGCGAGGCGGCTGCGGCGTCGGCCGGCTGCGCGGCGTCCGCCGCAGGCTGCTCGGCGCCAGGAGTAGCGGTTTGGCCTTCGGCCGCAGGGGCCGCGTCCTGGGCAAAGGCGTCGTGCGCGACAAGGCAGAGAACTAGTGCGAGCCAACCGATCCTTGACATATCGCGAAACCTCGGGGTCTAGTTGCGTGGGAATCAATCGCCGAAGTGAACCGTTCAACATAGCAAACCGGCCCATTCGGCGGCAGGCGCCGAAAAAATGCCGCACCGCAGAGGGCGCGGAGAATGCAAGCAACCGCTCGGAATTCTCGGCGACCTCTGCGCACTCTGCGGTTACTCTGGAACTGAGATGACAAAACCCAAACGGCGTCATGCCGATGAAGTAACGGACGCGACCGAGCTGAAGATCATCGGCGGGCGGTTCCGCGGGCGGAAGTTGAAGTACGAAGCGTTCCGCGTCGGCGATGATCCGGTGACTCGGCCGATGAAGCATCGGGTGCGCGAGTCGATCTTCAATCTCGTCGGCATGGAAGCGCAAGGAAAGCATGCGATCGATCTGTTCGCCGGCACCGGAGCGCTGGGGCTGGAGGCGCTAAGCCGCGGAGCGTCGCGGGCGACGTTCATCGAACGGCATGTGCCGACGGCGCGGGTGATCGAGGAGAACATCAAGGCGCTGGGCGTCGAGGACGAGGCAACGCTGCTGGTGACCAGCGCGTTTCTGTGGGGAAAGCGGGACCTGGGAAAAGTCGAGGGCGGAGAATCGAGCGTGAAGAGCCAGAAAGTGGAGCGGCCCTCGACCCTCGATCCTCGACCCTCGACATTACCGTGGCTGGTCTTCTGCAGTCCGCCCTATGCTTTTTTTGTCGAGCGGCAACAAGAAATGCTCGGACTGATTGAGCAAGTGATGCAGCTTGCGCCGGAGCAAAGTATTGTGGTTGTGGAAGCGGACGAGCGGTTTGATTTTTCAATGTTGCCGCCGGCCGTGGATGACGACGCGCTGAGCAACGATTGGGATGTTCGCACGTATCCGCCGGCGGTAGTCGGAGTTTGGCGG
>DASVCM010000070.1:0-2616 GCA_036381635.1 Lacipirellula sp. | reverse complement strand
TCTATCCCCCCCGTCCTCGTGGTACATTTCACGTAGACGCCTATCGCGCGTCTCGCCGCATGGCCCTTGTGCGACGCTGGCAAGATTGACTTCAGCCGGCCCAGGCGGATTTCTCTGGCTCCGGCTCTTTGGCCTTCGGGCCTTAAGGCAGTGAGTTTTCTCAGCCTCAGCAGCGACCCTGTAACGCAGGCCTATCCTGACGAGCCGCTCGCGGTCTCCGATGAGGCGACTGTCGGCGAAGTCGTCGGCCTGATGAAAGCCCAGCGCGGTTCTTGCGTGCTCGTCTGCAAGTCAGGCGAATGCGAAGGGCAAATCGACGGCATCTTCACCGAGCGCGATGCGCTGCGGTGGATGGCCGAGGGGCGCTCGCCCCATGAAAGCATCCGCGAGGCGATGACCGGTCGCCCGGCCGTGCTACATGCCAAGGATACTGTCGGCGCTGCGATCGAGCGGATGTCCGAGGGGGGCTATCGCCATCTCCCGATTGTCGACGAGCATGGCGTGCCGGTCGCGGTCGCCGCGACCCGCGGCATCGTCCACTACCTGGTCGATCATTTCCCGCAGACGATTTACAACCTGCCGCCCGAGCCGGGCAAGACCTACGAAACCCGGGAAGGAGCTTAATCAATCGGAACCCTGCCACCCCGAGAACCTGTCCTGAGGTCTTCCGAAGGATCCGCCGAGGGGTCCGGCTCGAGTACCGAAAGCCGCATGCACCAGCCCGCCGACAGGTCGAGTCCTACCGATTCAGCCCGCCGGCAACGACCTTTTAATCGTTAAACTCGTACTAAATGAATAACTTTGCCAGCCGGCTCATTGCAGCCGCCAGTTTCCATCGATAGAGCAGAGGAGCCCAGAACCTATCCGCATCAGCGGTTAGTAGCGCCAACCTATCACGCCCATAGCCCAGACCAGGCTTGGTCTGGGCTAGCCTCGGCGACATCGATCAGCTTAACGAAGGACGCCAAACCGTCACCATGTCCACCATCACTGCGCCCACTCCCACCCCCACGCAAAAACCGGTAGCCAAACTCGACGACGCCACCGTCCGCTTCTGCGGCGACTCGGGCGACGGCATGCAGCTCGCCGGCACCCAGTTCACCAACACCTCGGCGCTGGCTGGCAACGACGTCGCAACGTTCCCCGACTTCCCGGCCGAGATTCGCGCCCCCCGCGGCACGAAGGCCGGCGTCTCAGGCTTTCAGGTCCACTTCTCGAGTACCGACATCTACACGCCCGGCGACGCGGTCGACGCCCTGGTGGCGATGAACCCCGCCGCGCTGATTACCAACATCGGCGACCTCCGCGACGGCGGCGTGCTCTTGATCAACAAGGACGCCTTCGACAAGAAGGGCCTGGAGCAAGCCGGCTACAAGACCAACCCGACCGAAGACGGCAGCCTTTCGAAGTTCAAGATGCACGCCGTCGAAATGACCAAGCTCAATCGGCTGGCTGTCGAGGGGCTGGGCCTGTCGCAGAAGGAAGCGGACATGTGCCGCAACTTCTTCGCGATGGGACTGGTCTTCTGGCTGTACGACCGGTCGCTGGAGCCGACGCTGCGGTTCATCTCGAATAAGTTTGGCAAGAAGCCCGAGATCGCCGAGGCGAATACTCGGGCCCTGAAGGCCGGCTACAACTACGGCGAGACGGTCGAGGCGATCAACACGCAGTACCAGGTCGCCCCGGCGAAGCTCGCCGCCGGCAAGTACCGAAACATCATGGGCAACACGGCCTTGGCGTACGGATTGCTGACCGCGGCGCGGATGTCGAACAAGCGGCTGTTCCTGGGGGCCTATCCGATCACGCCGGCGAGCGACATCCTCCACGAACTGTCGAACCACAAGCACTTCGACGTACTCACGTTCCAGGCCGAGGATGAGATTGCCGCGGTGACCTCCGCGGTCGGCGCCGCGTTCGCCGGCGAGATGGCGATAACCGCCTCCAGCGGCCCGGGCATCGCGCTGAAGGCCGAGGCGATGGGCCTGGCGGTGATGACCGAGCTGCCGATGCTGGTGATCAACGTCCAGCGCGGCGGGCCTTCGACCGGCCTGCCGACCAAGACCGAGCAGGCCGACCTGATGCAGGCCATGTTCGGCCGCAACGGCGAGTGCCCGATGCCCGTGCTGGCCGCCAGCGGGCCGGCCGATTGCTTTTACGCGGTGCAGGAAGCCTGGCGAATCGCCGTGCGGTTCATGACGCCGGTCATCCTGCTGACCGACGGCTACATCGCCAATGGCAGCGAGCCGTGGCGGATTCCAGATGTGAGCGACCTCAAGAAAATCGAGATTACCCATCCGACCGAGCCGAACAACGGCGACGCCTTCCTGCCCTACGCGCGCAATGAGCGGCTGGCCCGCCCCTGGGCGGTCCCCGGCACGCCCGGGCTGATGCACCGCATCGGCGGCCTCGAAAAGCAGGACGGCACCGGTAACGTCAGCTATGACCCCATCAACCACCAGCACATGGTGAACACGCGGGCGAAGAAGGTCGCCCTGGTGGCCGACGACATCCCGCTGCAGACGCTCGACGGCCCCTCAAGCGGCGACCTCTTAGTGGTGAGCTGGGGCGGCACCTACGGCGCCTGCGCCACCGCGGTGCATAAGATGCAAAAGGCCG
>DASVCM010000069.1:0-2367 GCA_036381635.1 Lacipirellula sp. | reverse complement strand
CCGTGGCGCTCACGCCATCGGGCCTCAAGGCGCTCGCCGAGCTCGGAAAATCTGACGCCGCCGGGCAGAGGGCCCTCGCGGCGCAGACGCCGCCGGGCCTCCAATCGCTGCAGGACATGCTTCAGTTCTACGAGCAATTGCTGCAGTTCCTTGGTGCGGAGGTCGAATGCATCGCAGCCGGCCTCAGCATCGATGGCAACGCGAACGTGAAGGTCGTCGCCAATGCCGTGCTCACGAGCGAAGGAAAGTTGGCGGGCCTCGCCGGCCATCGGGCTTCGGAAGCCAAGCTGCTGGTCGGCTACGCGAATGAACCCTTCGTCGTCGCCGGCGGCTTCCCCATTCCGCCTGCGTACCGCGATGCGGCGCCAGCGCTGGCGCGCCAGGTCCTCGAAGCGTGGCCGGCGCTGTATGGGTTCGAAGACTTCACCGCGAAGGACTGGGCCGACGTCGAAAATTCATGGAAGCAAACTGTCGCCGGCGTGCAGTCGATCTCAGCGATGCTCTACGTGGGCGAAGAAGATGACCCGCTCCTGGACAATATCTACGTGGTGCTCAACGTCGACGACTCGCGGCAGTATGTCGATTCCTATGCCAGCGCCGGGAAGAAGTGGAACGAGCTGATGTCGCGGTCCACGAGCGACGTTGCACTGCCGGCGACCATTGCTGACGTTGAGGTCGCCGGACAGAAAGGACTCCTGATGACGGAAGACGTGCTCAAGGCGGGCGAGGATCCCAACGTCCCCACGAGCCGCATCGTCATGAAGGCCCTCGTCGGCGAAGACGGCGTCGCGGAAACGTTCGTCGTGCCTGCCGACCAAGATACGGTCGTGATCGGCATGGCCGGAAAAGATGACGTCGCCAAGCTCATGAAAGCCGTCGCCAGCGGCGAATCCGGCTTGGAGAAGTCCGTGGCCATTCAGACGAGCGCCCGCCTGCTTAACGAGAACGCGAACTTGCTGGCGCTGGTCAGTCCTAAAGGGCTCGTGGCGTACATCGACCGCGTCTACAACAAGTTCCTGGCGCCGCTGGGACCCGGCGGGTTTGAACTTCCCGAATACCCCGAGTCGCCGCCGATCGGCATGACGCTCGCCGTCGGCGACGATCGCGTCACAGGCGAAATCGTCTGGCCGGCCGAAACGCTCTCCGGCCTGGCCGACTACATCAAGAAGTGGGACGAGCGCATGGCGCGCTAGCGCGACACGCTGCTGACAACGCGACCGTCGAGCCACATTCGATGGGGCCGGACGGCTTCGTCGAGCAGCGAGGCATAAGGAGCGTTTGAGCCAGCGTTACAGGGCAGGGCGATGATATTGGCCCGCTTCCCTGGGGTGAGGCTGCCTGCGTCGTTGGCCAGCCCCAGTGCTTCCGCGCCGTTCAGCGTCGCGATTCGCAGCCATTGCTCGGGACCGACATTCGGCATTCGCATGGCGGCGTGCCGCAACTCGGCGAGCAGATTCAAATCCGGGTTCGACGCCCGGCTGTCGGTTCCCAGGGCGACGCGCGCGCCGGCCGCCAGCAGGACGTTCAAAGGATACGGCGAGTGACCAAAGTACTCGTGCGTCCGCGGGCAGAACACGACGCTCATCTGCTGGCGTCGCTGGGCGATGAACTCGATCTCGTCCGCCGCGAGATAGTTGCCGTGAATCACCAGCGCCCGCGGCGCGTCCAGAAGGATGCGTAGATAATCCAGCGGGCGCGAACCCGTGGGAATCGCCTTCGCGTCCCACATGCTCCGCTCCTGGAGCAGCTCGCGGAACGGCCCGTCGCCGCTGTCAAGCAACTGCAATTCCTCACGCGACTCGGCCAGATGCATCGCGACGGGAACGCCCCCTCCTCTGGCCAGTGAAACGATTCGCTCCAGCAATGCCGGATGAACCGAGTAGGGCGCATGTGGGCTGAGTCCCTTAGGGGCCGTAGCGGCCTCGAGCCGCTGCCGAACGTCGCCGAAGACCGATTCCACGCGGCCGCCCGAGAAGCCGATCGCCTCCTGAAACTGCAGCATCGCTGGCCGCTGTTCCGCACCTGCATAGTGCGTTGCCGGCGATGTTGCGATTTCGCCGATGGTTGTCACGCCGCCGTTAAGGCTTTCCTTAAGACCCGCCGCAATCGCCGCGGCCGCGTCGCGGTCGCCCCGCTTGCGGTCGCCAATCACCAGCCGAATCCATTCCGGCAGGCTCATCCCCGGCTTGCCGAGCGGGCGCTCCAGATCGCTGAACTCCAGATGCGTGTGGGCGTTGACCAGACCTGGCAGGAGAATCGCATCGCCAAGATCTTCGACCCGGCCGGCGTCCGGCGGCTTGGGGCCGACCTCGGCAATCCGTCCGTCCACAACTGTGACGTACCCGCCCTCAATCGGCGGCCGATCGA
>DASVCM010000068.1:0-6586 GCA_036381635.1 Lacipirellula sp. | reverse complement strand
CTGCTGCTTCCACGTCGGGCACTGCCGCCAGCGCTCTTGCTTTGGTCATTAGTTACGGTCGCCATGTTCGTCCACCACACGGACCCGGCCTATAAGCTGACGGCCGACGGGCATCTTTCGCTGCCGCTGTTCGCTTCGCCGCTGGCGCTAGAGTTCATGGCCGGCTGCTTGGTCGGTTTGGCAGTGAAGCGCGGCGTGAGCACCCTGGCCGGACTTTCGTTGGGGTTGGGCCTGGGCTTGTTGCTTCTGGTCGGCGGTTATATCGGTCAGCACTTTCCGCAGGAGGCCCACTATGGGCTTACACGGGCAGGCATCTTCGGCGGCGCTGCGGCGCTCATCGTCTACGGCGCGGCCGGCCTGGAGCGAAGCGGATGGTTGTACGTTCCGCGCTGGCTCGTCTTCTGGGGCGATGCATCCTACTCGACGTACTTGACGCACATGTACGTCCTGTGGGTGGTAGCCGCGGTTTGGCCCGCGACTGTAGCGGCGCGAAGCTCGGCGCCGCCCGATAGCGTAGACGCATGGCTGCGAACCGCGTCGGCCATCGCCGTCTGCGGTTGCGTTGCGGCGGCGTGCCACGTCGCGGTAGAGCGACCGCTTCATCGGCTTCTCGTCCGCCGACTGGCGCTATCCACCGCGTCGGGCCGCGGCGCGGACGGCGGCGCCTAAGGCCGGCCGATTGCACGGCGGAGAAACTGTTCTATTATTAAGGGTTCGCGCCGGCGTTCGGAGGGTAAGCGAATGGCTAGCGGCCTGATTGGAATTCAGGTGCCGGGAAACCGGTTGTGGGTTCGAGTCCCATGCCCTCCGCTATCGATCTTCGCCCGCCGCCGGCGTCTTTGGGCGGCCAACTACTCGCGGATCGCGATCGCGGCCGAGAAGAACAGCCGGGCCGCGCTGGCCTGGTGAATCAATTCGTATCGCCGGCGCGGCGCCGTCGGCGGCTGGTCCCATCGTCGCGGATAGCGGCCATGCTCGTCGCGCAGCGTATGGACATAAGCCGCGCTGCGGAGGACGACGTCGGTCAAGGCGCGGTCTCCGTCGACTGCGGCCAACTCAAGCAGCGCGTCCAGCAGCAAGTGGGCGAACTGGCTCCCGTCGCGGACGGCGCCTGTTTGCCGAACGATCCACCGGGCGACGCTAGCCTTCGCGACTCGCCTGGCCTCCCTTAAGTGGACTTCCTCACCGGTGATCGCATGAAGCGCAAGCGCCGTGCGAATCATCAGGGCTGAGTTATAGGAGAACTGCCGGCGGTCGATTTCACCGTCCAAGTCAATGTTGTCCCAGTACAAGCCCGTGCTCGGGTCCTGGAGTTTAGTTCGCGTCCATTCGTAGAGCCGCAATCCTGTGTCGAAGTACTCCGGCTTTTCGGTCGCTTGATAAAGCCGCAGGGCGACGAGCGCGGCAGGCGCATTGATACAGGTGTTCTTGGAGGTCTTTTCGTTCTCGCGCCAGTAGATGCCGCCGCCGAGTTGTTCGTCCATTCCCGAAAGCAGAAACTCGTGGATCTCGCGGGCCCGCTTCAAGTGGGCAGCGTCCCTGGCGAGGTGATAGGCTTCGAGAAGCGTCAGGGCGATCCAAGCGTTGTCATCGTAATAGCGATCCGAAGACGTTGGCCGCGGCAGCACGTCGTAGCCGTCGACACCCTCGTGGCGCGTCCAGTACGGCTCCAACGATTCAATGCGAGCGATCAGATCGTCCTCGTACTGCTGGCGATCAAACCTGGCGGCGGCGGCAAGTGCCGAGAGATGCACGCCGGAACTCCACATAAACGCCGGCGGGCGGCGATGCGCTCGTTCGCTGTACTCCTCCGCAAAGTAAACTTCCTGACCGCGGGAAACGCGATAGTCGCGCTCGATGCAGAGGAGCGTTTCCGCTCCCCAGGCGCCCAACTCATCGCTCGTCGGGGGCGATTCCTTGGCGACTGCACTTGCGCACGACCAATCGACCCAGCCGAATGCCAACAGGAGCAGCATTAGCGGGCGACGCCAGTCGCACGACGACTGATCTGGCCATCGAATTCCTTCGCTCACATCTGTTCTCGCGGCATATTTCGGAAATGGCTTGCACGAAGCCTCACTTGCAGAGCAATCACGAGACTGTGCAATATACTACCGTGCTGTCATTTCGCTCGCAGCCTTTGCGAGCTCAGTACGCGCAGACGGCGAGCTTCCCAAAGGCGTCAAGCCCGCCCTATCCCGAGCGGCGATCCTACAGCATCGGTCTCGCACGCACCGCGATCGCGGCCAGCAAGGCCAGTAATAGGGCAGCGGGTTCAGGCACGGGTGCGGTTGCCGAACCTACGGCAGGCCGGCCGAACTGGGCATTCCAGATCGCCAGATCGGCGAGATCCACCGCGTCATCACCGTTTGCATCGCCTTGCGCGAGACTGGCGCCCGCCGTGCCCAGGCCGCGCTGCCAGGCGAGGAAGTCCCCGCCGTCGACGTCGCCGTCGGCGTCGAAGTCCGCATCGGGCGGCGGCGCTACCACTTGCGAGAGACTGATCGTGTACTGGTTCGCTCCGTTGGTGCGATACAGATCGAAATGGGGCGAGTACGTTCGGACGCGAACGGTTTTGCCGTCGTCAAGGAACTCCAGCACGCGCATCCAACCGTTGCCGGCGTTGGTTTCAAACTGCGCGTTGAGCAACATCTGGTGGACGTCGTCGCCGGAGTTGCTTTCATCCACGCGATAGGCGGCGCCGTCGCCGCCCACGTGGCCGCTGAACGTCATCTCGAAGTTTCCGGCGACTTTCACCAACTTGTTCCACAAGTCGATCCCGTCGTTGCCGCCTTCCATTTGGTAATGCTCGTCGCCGACCCGCCAATAGTCGCCGCCTGAATTGAGATAGCCGTGCGTCAACAGCACGGCGGTGTGATCGTCGTATTCCGGCCGCTGCGCCACTCCTTTGGCCCAGGCGACGACGCTGTCCCTGGGCCACATTTCCAGTGAGAAGACGAGCAACTCGCGGCCGTCGGGCGCCGTCAGTTCGAAATAGGCGTTTTGCAGCTCGCCGGGCGTCATCATCCCTTTTAGGATGCCGCCTTGAGCGGGATCGACCAGGGGATTGTCCGTCGGCTTGAAGTAATCGTTGAACTTCGTGTCGCGCGATTGTCCGCTGGTAATGCCGAAATCGTGATTTCCAGCCGCCATGATGTACGGGACGACGCCGTCTAGCTTACTCATCGCATCGCGCGCGGCCTGCCACTGCTCGGCGGCCGTGACGCCGTTGTCGGCGGTCCCGCTGTTGCGGTTGACGATATCCCCTTCCTGCAGCACTAGTTGAATGTTGAACAGGTCCTTATTGTCGGCGATCCACTGCGTCTGCTTGTTGAAGATGTGGGTGAAGGCCGGCCGAGCGACGTAGTTCTGCGTGTCGGGCAGGACGACCATCGACCACGCCGCGTTAGGCGAAGGCTCGAAGGGGGCCTGCACGGTCGAGGCGACGAACCCGGGCGAGGCGTGGTTTTCGCTCTCGCCGCCGGCGGCCCGGTAAGAGGCGCCGTACACGCCTTGCGACGACGGCCGCCAGTTTGAACCGTTGTTGTTCGCACTAGCGCTCAGATGCTGCGGCAACACGTAAATGCTGTTGCCATCGTTGCCGGCGGTGGTCGGCCAGCCGGAACCGTCGCGGTAGACGACCGTGTCTTGCACGAAGCCCGCGGCATTGCGAATGGCCAGCGTCGCGTTGTCGACCTGGTCGTTGGGATCGTTCGTGAGGGACGGAAAGCTGGCCACCTGCAGCCGGTCGACGCCCGAGCCCCAATCGGAGGCAAGCGTCGCGGCGCTGGGCGTGACCACCAGCGCTTGCCCGGCGCCTAGGGTCGTTCCAGCAGGAAACGCCGACGTCCAATCGTTAACCGCCGACTTGCCGAACTGCCAGCCGCTCAGATCGACCGCGGACGAACCCGTGTTGTAGAGCTCGACCCACTCGCGGTTGGCGTCAGAGCCCTGCACGTCGTACATGATCTCACTGAGGATGACCGAGGCGGCCGCCTCGCTCGAACCGAGCGCGGACCATCCGGGCAAGATCGCCATGGCAAGGAGAAGCGCCGCCGATTGCCTGCATACTTGAGTGAACGCCGGATTCAAGGACAAGTCTCCGCTCAAGGGGGATAGGATCAATCAAAGCAGGGAGCGCACGAGGATAACGGCGACGAGCATTAGCCCGAAGCTCGTCGGCTCCGGCACTGTAGTGGCGTTGGCCCCGCCGCCGGACGTTCCGAACTGCCCGGTCCACGCCTGCAGGTCCGTGGCATCGACGGCGCCGTCGCCGTTCGCGTCGCCGTCGCTGCGTGCGGCGCCGTCAGGCGTGCCCAGGCCGCGCTGCCAGGCCAGGAGGTCGGCGCCGTCGACGTCGCCATCGCTGTCAAAGTCCGCAGTCGGTGCAGACGATGCGACCAGATTCAGCACGACGTCGTTGCCGGTTCCGCCGACGTAGCTGATTGTTACGGAACCGTTATAGCCTGTGCCCAGTACCGACTCGCCTTCTTCATAGAGGCCGCCGGTCGCGGCGTCTTCGAAGAATCCGGTTATCGAGTGGGTGGTTTGATTGTTGATAAGCGTCAGCGTGCCGCTGTTCAACACGGCCGATAGATTCAGCGACAGTGCGATGCCGTCGCCGCGCAGATTGCCGCCGCCGTTAACGCCGGTGTTGGCCAGAACTTCACTTGGATTCTGAAGCTGCACGCGCTCCGCTCCGCCGGAGCCAACGACCGTGATCGGCGTCACGCCGCTGGCGCCGGCGACCCAGCGGATCGTTTCCTCGGTGGCGACGGCGTTCTCCAGGCGCGCAATCTGAAAGCTCGCCTGGCTGCCGGTAAGCTCCACCAGTCCCTGCGAACCTGAATTGTCACCGTGGCCGACAAACAAGTTGTTCGTGGTGCTAAAGCTCGCGGCGCCGCCGACGCGAAGCGACCCCTGGCCGCCGCCGTTGCCAACCCGAACGACGCCACTGGTAGCCGCGTCGCCGGCGTTAAGCCTGTACTCGCCGATCGAGTTATCGCCCGTGCCGATGGCGAATAAGCCCTGTGTGCTCACCGAGCCGCCGTCTTGCACGACCAGGCCGGTGGCGCCGCCGCCGTTGGCCACGCGGAATTCGCCTGTCGATCCCTGCAACTGCACGGCGCCGTCCGCCTTGATCACCAGCGTACCGTCGCCGCCGTCATGGCCAACGAAAATATCGTCAGGGGACTCGATCCGCGCTGTTCCCGCGTCGCCAACGCCGTCGCCGACGTTCACCACGCCGACCGATCCGCTGTAGCCGATCCGCAACTGCCGAAGCTCTGATCCGCCGAGCCCGCCCCCGGGGAGCAGCCGGCCGTTGTTAAGGTTGTAGGTTCCTTGCGAGCCGGCGCCGTTGCCGACGGCGAGAAATTTGAGCGTGCCGCCGACGCCGCCGGCTGAGACGGCGCCGGCGTCCTGTGTGAAGACGCCGCTGCCGCCTTGGCCTATTCGCAGCCGTCCTTCAACGTTGAGCGTCCCCGTGCTGGCCCAGTTGACCGTGCCATTGTAGCCAGCCTCGCCGACAATCATGTCGCCCGTTTCGTCGCTGCCGGTGGGCGGCAAGCCGTTGCCGATGGTCAGGCTCTTGGCGTCCGTAGCAAGCAGCGTCCCGCTCCCCTCGGTTCCGGAAACAATGAGCCCGGAGTGAGCCGTTCCTACGCGGAGCGAGTTCACGCTGGACCCGGCGGCGGTGTTCGTTGAATTGTCGAACACGGCCGTGCCGCCATTGCCTAGGTAGAGGTTCTGGGCGCCGTCGGCGAACGGATTGCTGCTCGCGGGCGCCTGCCCGCCGGCGCCGTCGCCAGCGTTCCATGCGGCGTCGAAGTTCGCCGCGCCGCCGGTCCACGAGAGGCCCTCGACGGCAAACAGGTTGAGCGTCGTCTCATAGGCGAACGGCAGTCCGTATTCGGTGCTCAGGTAGTTGGCGACCAGGTTGATCTCGCCGGTCGTGAGCTGATCGTTGTAGACCAGAAACTCGGCCAGCTGCCCGCTGTAACCGTCATTGGGCAGCAGGCCGCCGGCGGCGCTGCGGCCGGTCCCCAGCAACAATTCCAAGTCGCTGCCGTTCAAACCGACGGCGCTTCCGGCGCCGGCGCCGCTGCCGGTGAACGTGTTCGCCGGCAGCGTGCCGTCGACGAACATCGTGGCATCGGCATAGGTCGCGCCTTCGTCGACTTGCCAGACGACGATATGAAAACCAGGATCGGTGAGCGGCGTCTCATAGAGCGACGAGCCGTCGTTGAAGCGGAAACCAGCGCCGCCGTTAGCTGTGCTGGCGGAAGCGCTTGAGGCGTCAAAGCCGACCACTTGCCCAGCAGCGCCGCTGCTCTTGCCGAACTGGCCGAGGCGCTCGGCCGTGGCGCCCGACGTATCCCCGGTCGTCACCGCAAAGACGGTGATTCCTTGTCCCGGCGCGGGCAGCGAGTTCGTCTGCGACGATTCGAGCACGTCGTCGCCGTCGAAGCTGGCGACCGCTTTGCCATGGAGAGCGCCAGTGAGCAGCGTCGGCCGATTGGCGTCGACGGCTTGCGAGACGCCGCCGTTGAACGAGTCGCCGGTCGCCGCGTCGCTCCAA
The DNA here is from genome assembly GCA_036381635.1 of Lacipirellula sp. Lineage (GTDB taxonomy): Bacteria > Planctomycetota > Planctomycetia > Pirellulales > Lacipirellulaceae > Lacipirellula. Next base: position 6 of record DASVCM010000068.1, on the reverse strand, counting down.
TTGACG
>DASVCM010000067.1:0-2244 GCA_036381635.1 Lacipirellula sp. | reverse complement strand
CATTCCTTGGCGGTGCAAAATGCTTGTACCCCGGTCTATCACTCCTCGCTCGCTTCCGCTGGCGAACGACAGACGAGCTTCGGCAACAATTGCATCGCTAGAAATAACGCCAGCACTCCAAATAAGACATGCGGAGCGAACTGCCCAATCGGCACGCCAAAACGTCCCGCGATCCAGGCTACAAAGAAGTACAGCGGCACGAGCAAAAACAGCATCGCACACCCCGCGGCCGCCATTGTTCCTTTGAACGCCAGATGCTCGGTGAGCTGTTGATGGTGAACGTCGATCATTCGCCCGCGGCGCAGGCTGATCTCGATCGAATCGGTCAGCTCCATCGCGTGCAGGGCGTCCGGCCAGGTCGACGCCCAGGAATCGCCGGCCTCGACAGTTGCGGCGAATCGCTCCACGACCTTTGCTGCGGCTTTCGCATCCGGCGGAGCCGATTCCCATCGCCCGCTCGCATCGAAGTCGAACGAAAGCCGGCCGCGCTGGAACACAAACGTCAGCGTCAGACCCTCTCTGCCCGCCGGCGGCTCGACCGACCACCGCACGGGCACGCCCGAGGGGCCGAGAAGCTGCACGCTGAGGGCCGCATAGTTGGGCTCCTGCCCTTCGGCGCCTGCGTGGGCGCCGACGCGGTCTAACCGTCCGGCCACTTTTCCGAGCATCTCGACGTCGCGCGCGAAGTGCCAGAGGACGAGTTCTCGACTGCGGTCGTCGAGTCGCCGTGTGCCGTTCACCTGCTCAATGGCGCCTAGCTCCGGATGCCCGCGCTCGATCCACTCGGCCGCATCGGACAGCTCCGCCGCCTCGGCGAGCGGATTAAAGTGCTGAACGATCGCCCCGCTCTCGGTGCGGGCCATGTCGATCTCGAAGTAGGTGAGCACCGAGCCGAACAGCGGAAAGGTGGTCAGCACGGGCCGATCTAGCCGCACAAGCTCCTGCACCTGATGGGCCCGCAGTTCGTCGCCGCCCGCGCCGTGGCCGACGATCACTGCGTCGGTCGTTTCGGCGTCGAGCAATTGCCTCCAATCGCCCCCCGCGCCGTGCGGGCCTTCCCACTGGCCGGCCATTCCCGCGGCGGTGTCGGCCTGCCAGGCGATTTCATGCCCGGCAGCCGCGGCGGCTTCGGCCAGTTGCAGGCTTTCAACGTCGGCGCCAAGGAGAGCGAGTTTCATGCCGACCATTGTAGTCATCTCGCTCCGCGAGATGACCCTCTTGCGGAGCAAGAGGGCTACACTAATCTGCGCAGATCAAACCCCGCAAAGTGGTACAATGCATGGTGCGGCCGTTGGCTCTGCCACGACCTCCTGGTGACGAATGGTATAGGTCAGTTAATGAACGGATACACAAGCGACCGGCGGAAGCAGCGTTGTTGGCGGGCGGCAATCGCCTGCTTGGCGACGGCACTCCTAGTCCTAACGAGCGCAACAGCCCGGGCGGACGACCCATCGCCTGCGTTACAAGAAGCCGCAGTCCCAGAGCCCGCCGCCAAATCTGCCGAAAGCGCGGCCGCCGATGAAAGTACGGCCGTTGATCCCGATCAAATCGCCCAGTGGGTCCGCGGCCTCGACGCCGACCGCTACTCGGTCCGCGAAGCCGCCCAGAAGCAGCTCGCCGCGGCCGGCGCCCCGGCCCTCGACCCGGTTGCCGAAATCGCCGCCACCGGCTCGCTCGAAAGTGCGACCCGCGCCGTGAACGTGCTCCTGGAGTGGGCGGAGTCGCGGGATAAGCAGCTCAGCCTGGCGGCACTCGAGCGAATCGCCGCACTGACAACGCGTCCCGCGGAATCGGCCATGGCCAGCGAGCGGCTCGCGACGGTTCGCGAGGCCGCCGCCATCGAAGCGATCGAAAAACTCGGCGGCCACATCGACGGCGATCGCGTCTTCGGCATGATGGGCCGTCCCGGCGCGCTGCAAGTCATCATCGGCACGGATTGGAAGGGCGGAGTCGAGGGCCTGAAGCACATCGCCGCCATCCGGAACGTGACGACGCTCAGCCTCCACTCGGCCCCCCTGGACGACGATGCGATCCCCGAGTTGCTGAAGCTCAATCAGGTGAATCGCATCGAGCTGTACGGCGTGGACATTACGGCGGACGCTGTGGCCAAGCAGCTCAAGCCCGCGCTGCCGCACGTGGATTTCGACGTGCGGCCGGGCGGCGCCCGCCTCGGCATCCGCGGGCTGGACATTCAAGAGGTGGTGCCCGACAGTCCGGCCGAGAAGGCGGGCCTGGTGATCAACG
>DASVCM010000066.1:0-12861 GCA_036381635.1 Lacipirellula sp. | reverse complement strand
CGCTGTGAGGGCCGCGGCACTCGCGGCAGCGCCTCCGTTGCGCGCGATCGAATCGGCGGCGCGGTCGCAATCGACCCTCGATGCACACGTTTCGCCGCGAAGCGACCTGGACGCCACAATTGCCTCGATGGTCCGGCGCGGCCTGATCACAGAAGTCAGCGCGCCCTCCGCTGGAAGGCCTCCCGATGTCGCCGGACCCCTGGTTGCGATGGCGCCGACAAAGCCCGCCTACCGCGCAGGCTACCGCGGCAGAACCCAATGGCGTCCGGCAGGGCAGGGTGGATACTCGCTCTCTGCCCCACAGAATGCTACGCCCGCGCACGTTCCGCCGCCACCGGCGCCGCCCTCGAAAGAATCGAACAAGCAGTCCGAACCAGACGCCGAAGCGAGCGATCAAGGCGGCGCCAATGCAGACACGCCGTCGAACGGCGAAGCCGCGCCGCCTACTGCCGACGAACCGATTGCCGACGCCGCCGAGAATGACGCCCTGGCGCCAATCGACGAGCTCTCCGAAACTCCAGCCCCCGAAAGCGACGCCCCCGGCGATCCGAGCGAGCCGGAGTTCACCGGCGAAGCGGTCCTCGACTCGTCCATGCCGCCGGCCAAGCCGCTGAGCTCAGCCCCCAAGCCGTTGGAGGCTGCACGTTCGGCGATCGGCGAGCCCGATCGGCTGGTCAAACCGGATCTCACCACGCCGCCGGCAAGCCCCGAGGAGTACCAGGACGCCGAGCCGGCGCCGTCGGTGACGAAATCAGCCCCCTTGCCGCCGCTCACGCAAAACCAGCGTGCCCTGCGCGACAAGGTCCGCCGCGTGCTAAAGCACTACTACAACCGGCCCTTGAGCATCACCGACCGCAGCCCATGGGAGGTGATGCACGCGATGCTCTCGTTCGAGGTGCATAGCCGCGTGCTGCAGGCCAATCGGCAGCCAATCACGGCGGTCGGCTGGCTCTGCTTCAACCAGCCCTGCGAACATCGTTCGCTGTTGTATCTCAACGAGGATGGCGACATGCGCGTCAAGGTTGGCCCGGCGCTGCAGGGCCACCATGGCCAGTTGCTCGCACTGTTGGCGCAGGCCCGCGTGCGATCGGACTACCCCATGAAGGTCCAGGGCAAAGACTTCACGGTGGCGGATCTAATTGAGGTGGAGAAGGCCACCTGCTACCCGAAGACCGAGCTGACGTTCAAGCTGATCGGCCTGCAGCGGTATCTCGACATCGAGGCCACGTGGGTGAACGACCAGGGAATGCAGTGGGACTTCCCCACCCTGGTCCGCGAGGAATTGCAGCAATCGGTGCGAAGCGCGGCCTGCGGCGGCACCCACCGCCTGGCCGGCTTGGCCCTGGCCGTGAAGAAGCGCCGGGCGAGCGGCCTCCCGGTCGACGGCGTCTATGCCCAGGCCGAGCGGCATGTGGCCAACTACGTGAACTATGCCTACAGCTTGCAGAACCCCGACGGCAGCTTCAGCACTGAATGGTTCAAGGGCCCCGGGCGCGAGCCGGACGTCGACCGCCGCCTGAAGACCACCGGCCACACGCTCGAGCTACTGATGTACACCAGCTCCGAGCAGCAGCTCGCCCACTACCGCACGGTGCGGGCGGTGAACTACCTGTCGAACATCATGTACGCGAATCGAAACCGCGACTGGGAGGCGGGGCCGCTGGGGCACGCGATCCACGCGCTGGTCCTGTACGATCGGCTGGTGTTTGCGAAATACGACGCCGTCCCGGAGATGCCGCCAAGTCCGGTGGCCCACGGCGGTCGCACGATGCAGCAAGGCCGGGCAAAGCGGTGAGAGGAAGACGTCAGGCTTCTCGCCTCAGGCTTCAGTCCCCGAACCTCGCGGGTCGAGTAAATACAAGACTGAGCGTTTCATCGCCGGCCGCCGAGATCGAATATGGCGCTGCTATTCAGATTCCTGAAGCCCGAAGTCTGAAGCCTGAGGCCTGCATCCGTCGTATGTCATCTGCATTGATCTCACCCGGCGGCTCGTCTACATTTCAACCAGCCGGCAGCGATCTCTTGCGCCGCCCGCTTGCGCCCCTTGACGAGCCTCCGCGCCCGCACCGGATGACCGTACAGACCCGCTTTTCCGAGCAGCTTGAAGCCTTTTGCCGCGTTGCGCGCAAGATCGCGGAAATCGATGACGCCGATTCGCTGCTCATTCTGCTGGAGGCGCCGCTGGACTGGGATCGGCTCCGGGCGGCGACCAACGGGCTGAAGGTGCTACTCGCTTCGGATCGGCCTACGCATTTGGACGGGGCCCAGGACGCCGGCTTCGCTACGGTGCAGCTCTCGGCGATCGACAGCCCGGTGCACGAGCAGCTCAGCCGGGCCCTGCTGGAGAGCGTCGCCGACGACCTCATCGACCCGGCATCAACGGTTATCGCGCTGTACAGCGGCTTCGAAGGCGGCATCATCGATTCGCTGAGCGTCATCCGACTGGACGAACACTTGGGCCGGCTCACGGCGCACGACCTGCGCCAGCTCGAAACCCGGGTGCCGCTCGATACGCTCAAGACGACCGTCGACCTGGCCGTGGCGATTGGCCGCGAAGGGCGCGAGGGAAAGCCGGTCGGCACGCTCTTCGTCGTCGGCGATCACCGCAACGTGCTCAAGCACTGCCATCCGCTGGGATTCGATCCGGTAAAAGGGTACGGCACGCACGAGCGGCAACTCGGCGACCCGAAGGTTCGCGAGGCAATCAAGGAAATCGCCCAGCTCGACGGGGCGTTTGTCGTTGCATCCGACGGCACGGTCGTCGCCGCCGGCCAGCACATTTCGGCGCCGGCCGCTGACATTACCTTGAGCAAGGGCCTGGGGACCCGCCACTGGGCCGCGGCGGCCATTAGCCGCGCTACGCAGGCGGTGGCCATCGCGGTGAGCGAATCGAACGGCACCGTGCGGCTGTTTCAGAACGGCGAAGTCATGCTCCGCATCGAGCCCTTCCGCCGCGCCATGAAGTGGCGCGACTTCGAATACGACGCCGCCCCCAGCGGTCAGGATTGACGCCAAGCGGCAATCCTACTTAGCCCCCGGTCAGTGACCGGGGGCCAAATGCGCGTCAAGCGGTTCGCCGCCTGATGCCGCTCGAAAGCGCGATCCCACAAAACGCCGCGAGCGACGCGCCGGCTGGCTCCGGAGTGCTTAGGGCGGCAATACTCGAAGGCACAGCGCCCAGTTGCCGCTGCCACGCGAGGAAATCGGCGCCATCGACGTTGCCGTCGGAGTTCGCGTCGCCTTGGCTCTTATGCGCTCCGGCCGGGATGCCGAAGTTCACGCTCCATGCGGCAAGGTCGTCGCCGTCCACACTGCCGTCTTGATCGAAGTCCGCCGCCAGGAATTCCGGGCCTAGCACCGTGAAGCTGACGGGCATGGTGAACAGTGCGTTGGCCGTCTGTTGGCTGGTCGACATTACCGTGATGACGCCGCTTTTGGCCCCCGGCGTCGCGGTGTTCAAGAAAATGTCGTGCGCGTGGCCGCCGCCGGCCGCCGGTTCAACGTCGACGGCGCCGCCGAACAAATCTCCACTGACGCTGAGCGTATAATCCAGCTCATCGGCGAAGCCAACGTTGGCGACAGGCGCCACGTTTTCAATGCTCACCTCAATGGGAATCGTCGCCCCGAGCGTCACGGCCGTCGGAATCTCGGCAACCTGCACGCTCATCTTGGCGGGGAGCTGGTAATCGGCAATCACCGGCAGATGGTCCGATACGCTCGCCAGCGCCGTCAGTAGCTCCGTCCGCGTATTCTGAGGATCAAATTCCACCAGGTTAAAGGCGTAAGTATTCGTTCCAAAATCGACGTCCGTATTAAACGTCGTGCCGTTATTGCCGAAGGTGTGATATGAATCGGCGATGTAGCTAAGGCCCTCGTTGTCGAGCATCTCGCCGGTCGCCAATTGAAAGTCGAAACGATCGTCCAATCCGCCGGTGACCTGCCCGCCGTAACGCTGGCTCGTCGTTGGGCTCTGCGTGTGGACCTCGCGGAAGTTGAAGTTATTGTGCCAGTCGCCGACGCGATTGACCGGATCGAACGCCTGGCCGTTGCCCGGACCGGTAAGCGCAGCCCACGCCGGCTCGCTCGCATCGTAGAAGTTATGATCGCCGGCGTAGATAGCGTGAGCGCCGGCGCCCAGCGCGTTCGAATTGTTGCGGATCGCGATCGCCTCTGACAAACGGCGGCTCTCCTCCTCGCTCCCTGGGCTGGCTTTATAGTGGCTGTTGTAGATGTAGAACGCCGCCGAGTCGTCGTAGCCGACCGGCTTGAGTTTGTGCCGGATTGCCTGCCGCGCCTGGCTCGACGAAGATGCTGTGCCGAGAGCGATCTCTTGGAGCAGCTCGACGGAGTTCGTTTTGTAGACAATCGACTGCGTCATATCGCCGTCGCCAATCACATTGCCGCGCGCGTAGGTAATTCCCTCGCCGGCGTAGATCGAGTTGAGCAAATTGACAAACGCCTGCGCGTGCGGCAGGCCGGCGGCGCGGCTTTGCTCCTGGAGCAGCAGGATGTCGATCGGTTGCCGCACGCTGGCGCCGCTGCTCTCCTGGCCGATCGCGCGGAGGACAAAGTCCATGCCGGGCCGCGGCGCGCCCGCCGTGTTGTACGTGACGATGCGCAATTGAGCAGACGCCGGCGCAGCGCCGAACACTAAAGCGCAACCGGCGAGAACGCGAAGAATCGCTACGAAGCGAGCGCAAGAGGAAGTCAAACGGGCTGTTCCTAGGAGGCGAGGAAAACAAAAGCGGCCGCCCGCAAGGCCTCTCCTGGGCGGCCGACTTCATTCTTTACAGAGGTTCCAGCGGCGACAACTAATTGGCGTCCCGGCGACGCCGGCCGAGGCCGCCGGCGGCAATCGCCAGTCCGGCCATTAGCACGGCCGCCGGTTCAGGCACGGCGTCGACAGCGGCCGCGGCGGCCGCCGGCAGCAGCGGTACGTCGTCGAACTGGGCCTTCCAGACGGCCAAATCCGCGGCGTCCACTGTCCCGCTGCCATTGGCGTCGCCCGAGGAGCTGGTCGTGCCGACGCCGAGGTTGCGCTGCCAGATGAGAAAGTCGCGGCCATCTACAAAGGCGTCGCCATTAAAGTCGGCCTGGATGAGCGGCGTTTCGCCGAATGAGCCCGGCGTACCAAGGTCGCCGCCGGGATGGACGGTGATGTTGCCGGCGATGCCCGAGGCATTGAATGAGCCCAAGCCGTCGCCTGCAACGCTTAGCACCCAACTTTCGCCCACAGTCGGCGACACGTTCTGATTGCTGACGAGGGACAAATCCGTGAGCGAAATTGAAGCATTGCCATCCGGCTCCGGCCACGTCCCTACCGTGCCGGTATTTGAGCTTGGCGATTCATCATCATAGCCAATCGACACAACAGCATTGGCCATCGTGCGATTGTTTGAACCACTTGTCACAGCCTCGCTCTGGTAGGCCGATAGACTTGGCCAAAGCGCGAACCGATCGCCACCGTTGGTGAGGCCGCCCGTCCATGAATCGAGCCCGATAAAGTTCGTTCCAACGGCGCCGCTCGGATCCCAAGCGGCCTGCAAGTCCGAAACCGAGATTTGGCTCAGATCGAACAACACCGCGACCCCGCCATTGGGAATTACGCCCGCCGTCACATTGGCGCTGATTTTGGCCGAGTCATCGTCATCGTCGAAAACGTACGGGGTGAGCCCAAAGTCGATCGCCGCCCCGGTCTTGTTGTAGACTTCCACCCACTCCCAATCGGGTTCGGCCGACCGAGAATCGTACATGATTTCGGTTATCCAGAGGCCCGATGGCGCCGTTCCCGGCGGCAATATGCCAGGATTGCCGGAGTCCATCGTGCTGTTGGTCGAGCCTGGCACAGTTATTGGGATGCTTGTCGTGGCGCTCTCGGTAGCCGCCCACTGGGAGCCGTCTTGAAAGCTGCCATTGCCGTTCCAAGTGATCGACACGCCGTTGCTGGCGGCAGGGAATCCGCTGTCGGTACGGAAGTCGATGCTCAACGCGGCATTGTCGAACCTTGCGACGCGGTACATGCCCATGCCGTCGTCCAGCACGTCGGCGTTATAGGCGGCCTCATTGGCCCACAAGCCAATCGCGGCGCCCGGATCGTTTGTTAACCCGCCGCCGAAGCCGCCGGTCACGCCGACGAGCGGCACGCTGGCCGAGAGGCCCCACGCGGCGCGAAACTTCGAGTCGTCGTAATCCGCCGCATCGATCGGCACATCAGCGTCATAGAGCACCGCGACGCCGCCGGCAGGAATGATCGTGTTGGGCGTCAGCGACCCCTGCACGCCGGGGTTGATCATCGTCGGCAGCGCATCGCCGAGGCGATCAATGATGTAGCCGTTGAGATCGACCGGAGCTGCGCCCAGGTTACGAACCTCAATCCATTCCCACGCATCATCGTCGACAGGGTTGCTCATGATCTCGGTAACTTGCAGTTGCGCATGAGCCGCGCTGCTGGAAAACATCAGCAGGCACAACGCAGCGACGCCAAGGTTACCGCCGATCTTAAGTTGACCGATTGCCATGGTCGGACCTCCGGCGATTGTCCACGCCCTTCGGCGGACCTTAGGGCGTGCCACCCGATAAAGGAATTGAGTGCCGATCTAATGGCACGTTTGACGGCGGACGGCATGGATGAGCGTGCTCGCCAGCAGCAAGAGCGACGCCGTCGCCGGCTCGGGAATCGCGGCGACCGGTGGCGGCGGAGGCGCGCCGAGCTCGCGCTGCCAGGTGAGGAAGTCGGCGCCGTCTACGTCGCCGTCCGCGTCGGCGTCGCCGTCCCCGTGAACAGCGCCGGCCAGTTTCCCGAAGCCAGTCTTCCAATCGTCGAGATCGTCGACGTCGACGTCGCCATCCTCGTCGAAGTCGCCGTCGGCGAAGTCGACGATCAACTCGCCAAAACCGATATCTAACCCTGTAAAGCTCGAATTGTTGGCGGAGTCATACCAATCGACGGTGGAGTTGTCGGTGAGGCTCGTGGGATTGAGGATGTTCGCGGCCGGCAGGAATTCGATGGCGCCGCCGAAGGCCCCCATGAACAGGTTGCCGTCGGCGTCCAGCGCAATCTCCCGCGCCGTCTGCAGCGACGTACTCAGATCGATCTCCCTCACCAAGTTGTAATTCGCCGCCGGATCGAAGACGTAAAGCTTGTTGGTCGTCATGCCTGTAGTGAAGCCGCTATACGAAGCGTACAAGAATGGCGAGACCTCCGGATTGTATGCTAGCGCGGAGAAATTGCTTCCCACGAAGGGCGTGAAGACGCCGCCGACGTCGGTGGCAATCATGGTCGTCGGTTCGACCTCCATGAGATTGCCGTCGTTGCCGAACGCGATGATGGTATCGTTATCGATCCAGGTCGCCGCTGAGGTGCCGCCGGATGTCACCGTCAGCGCCGCCGACTCACGACCGCCAGAGAGCGAAGCGCCGCTCCCCATCCCGTCGCCAGCGGTGTAGTCGTAGACAATGATCGAGCCGGTATCGACGCCGACGACGGAAATCTTCGTGTTGTCGGGGCTGGCCGAGATGCTCGTTAGCCGGGAGAGCGTCACGCCCCCGGAATGCCCGATCGGCGTATCCGCGCGCGTATTGCCGATCAATTGCGCCGCTGGCAATGGCTCGCTCCCGTTGGTTCCCAGGCTATAGATCAAGCCCGTGCCCATCGAGAAGCTGCCGCCGAAGTCAAGCGCCAGCAGATTGCCGTCCTGGTTATGGCGGACGCCGTCAAGGTTGTCGAACTCGACCGACTGCAAGAAGCTCGTGGTCGACCATGGGCTGGCGAGCATGACGGCCCCGTTTGTCGTGGCCGGCCCGCGAAGCAGCTCGAGCGTCTCGGCGGCGTCCGATCGGTTCATGCCGAGGACGATGTCGCCCGGCTGCGGAAGCTCGGCGCGCAGAGAATTGGCAATTAGCAGAAAGCACAAGCTCGCCGGTGCGATGCGTGTGCAGAATCTCTTGGATGACATCTTTTCTCCCTGGTGATCTGTCAGGAGGCGGGCTCCGCAGCGGACAATACTCTCAAAACATTCTGAATTTAGGGCATTAAGGATTATGGATGATTGGAAGATTATTTAAAACATTCTGCCGCGAAGTTCAGGGAATCCGCCGTCAAACATCGGCGCTCGCCGACACAGCTACCCGCAGGCCCTCCACCACTAGCGGCACGTGTTAGGGTGTGATGGGGGTATGCGCCGTAAGATGGTTCGATGGCGGCATTTAAGGCGAACTCGCCGCTTCGCCATGGACTTTACGAGGGACTGGCAGACCTTACTTTGATCGTTGGACCCGCCTTCCGAATTGGACAGGCTTAAGCTGCGCCCGTCTGGAATCGAAAGCCAACGCAGCGATTCTCTGCTAACGTGAGAATCGCCGCCGCTACGCACGACGGGTACGACTTTTGGGTCCCAAAATCGATGAAGCTCGGAACCTGCACATCCGCCAGTCTCGTTTTCATGCTCCTCATATCCGCATGCGCGTCGGCTGCAGAAAGGACATTACGGATCGCAACCTTCAACGTGTCGCTCTACGGCGAGCGATCGGGGGAGGTGCTGAGCCGGCTGCGAGAGGGCGACGATTCTCAAGCCCGGCATCTCGCCGAGATCATTCAGCGGGTGCGGCCCGACGTCTTGCTGCTCAACGAAATCGACAACGACCCCGCCGGCGAAACCGTGCAGGCATTTTGCGAAAAGTACCTGGCCGTGCCCCAGCACATATCGCAAGCGCCAAGCGGACCCGCGGAGCCGATCGCCTACGCCTACTGGTACTCAGCGCCGTCCAACACCGGCAAGCATTCAGGCTTCGACCTCAATCGAGACGGCCGCGTCGAGATGACTCCTGGCAGCGATGCATTTGCGGCCGACTGCTGGGGCTATGGCCAATACGAAGGGCAATACGCCCTGGCCGTACTCTCCAAGTTTCCGATCGATCGGGATGCGATTCGGACCTTTCAGAGTTTTCGCTGGAAAGACATGCCGGCGGCCATGGTGCCGGATGATCCTACGACGCCAGCTCCAGCCGATTGGTATCGGGCCAATGAACTAAAGGAGTTTCCACTTTCGTCAAAGAACCACTGCGATGTGCCGGTAGTACTCGGCGACCGGGTAACGCATTTGCTCGTCTCGCATCCGACGCCGCCAATTTTCGATGGGGACGAGGATCGCAACGGCCGGCGCAACCACGATGAGATCCGATTGTGGAAGGACTATGTCGGTCCGGCGAATCGCGCCGCTTATATTTATGACGATCAAGGGAAACGGGGCGGTTTGGCCCACGGCGAGTCTTTCATCATCCTCGGCGATCTCAACAGCGATCCGCACGACGGAGACGGGCCGACCGGCATTCGTCAGCTCCTTGCCTCTCCGCGGGTACTGGAATACGCGCCGCCGGCATCAGCCGGAGCGGCGGAGCAATCGCGGCTCCAAGGGGACGCCAACGCAAACCATCGCGGCGATCCCAGCAACGACACGTGCGATCCGGCTGACAGTCCCGGTCCAGGAAACTTGCGCATCGATTACGTGCTCCCTTCCGCCGATCTCGCGGTTGGCGATTCGGGCGTCTTTTGGCCAACTTCAGACGACCCAATGTTTCGACTGGTCGGCGTCCATCCATTTCCCAGCTCCGACCACCGCCTGGTTTGGGTGGACGTCATAATTGCGTCAAATGAGCCCTCGACGAACGGAGGCCGGGCGGAGCGGTCGAACCGTTAGATTCTCGCATGGTTGAAAGCTGACTGCTGATGTCGGACCGCTATTTCCCCCAAAAATCATTTTGCGAAAGCACCTTGCTGTCATAATATGAGCGGACTGTTGCATTATCGCCGTGCTCGGATTTGGCGACGCCCGAGCTTTCGTAACTGAGTGAGCTGTACTATGAAGACGCGAAGCCGATCGGGATTTACGCTCGTCGAGTTGCTCGTGGTGATCGCGATCATCGGCGTCCTTGTCGCTCTGCTGCTGCCGGCAGTGCAGGCGGCCCGCGAGGCGGCCCGGCGCACCCAATGCACCAATAATCTCAAGCAGATCGGGCTTGCAACGGCAAACTATCTGTCGGCAAAAGCCGACGCCCTTCCCACGGGAGCCGTGCAAGATCAACGCTTTGGCGGCACGACTGGGCCGTTTCGCGGCGTGACTCTGTTCGTGTACCTGCTGCCATATATGGAGCAGCAGACGCTCTTCAATCAATGGGACTTCAAAGATTTGCGCAATAATTCGCTCACGCAGACGTCGCCGGCGTCAATCTCTATCGAATCGCTGCTGTGCCCTTCGGACGAACCAGCAGAGCGCGTCTGTTTCTTCCAATCGCCCGTTACGTCGGCAGGCATGGCCTACAGCGGCTACTATGCCGTGACCAGCTATTCCGGTAACGGCGGCACGCGAAGCTATTATGCGAACGACTCGGTCGACGACGGCGTTTTCTACACGACCGGACCGAACGGCATCTGCTACCAGCGCGATGCGCCCCAGCCGTGTGAAACGCACGATGATCCCGTCGAGCTTCAGCAGATTACCGACGGCACCAGCAACACAGTTCTAGCCGGCGAAAAGTACAACGTTGACATCGCATTTGATGCAATTGCTTCGGCTCAGCGGAGCGGGCTGCTGATTCACCAATGGGCTCTTTGGGGCTGGACCGGCGGATTCAAAGTTACCGGCCACGTGCTGCGCAGCTCGGCTGAACCCATCAACTTTGGCGCCGAAGATTGTGCCACCATCTCCAGCGGTTATACCTGTCAGGACCGACGGTTGAACGCTTGGGGAAGCGGTCACCCGGGCGGCGCGAACCTGGTTTTTTGTGACAGCAGCGTCCGCTTCGTTAGCGAGGAGACCCCAGTGCTGACGCTCGCCGCCTGGCATACGCGCGCTGGCGACGAAACGGTCAGTGAGTAGCGTTGTACAGTTAGCCAACTACCGTCGCACACAGCAATCTGATATCTCATGCCTTATCCTCGGGCGCTTTCCGCCTGCTTACTAATTGCATTAACGTCCATTGGCTGTGCCGAGCCAGTGCCCGAATTCGGGCAGGTATCAGGCGTCGTCAAGGCACGCGGCAAACCGCTTATGAACGCCGTCGTGACTTATATGCCCGATCCGAGTCAAGGAAATAACTGGCCGATTAATGCAATTGCCACGACCAACGACGACGGACAGTATGAACTGAAATATGCCTATAAAGGCGAGGAGGGCGTTGGCGCGCCCGTCGGCTGGCATGTGGTTACCGTCGTCGATACTCGCTATTCATCGATCCCTCAAGGACAGCCGCTTCCGCCAAGGTTATTTCCGCTAGCGTATAGCAATCCGACCACGACGCCGCTTAAGATCGAGGTCAAGCCGGGTGAACAAACCATCGATCTCAATCTCGACTCGCTCTGATCGTGTCCCACTTCACGGATGAACTTGCTCAGGCCGTTCGCCAGCGCGGCAATGCCGTGTGCGTCGGGCTCGATCCGCGGTGGGAACAGCTTCCCTGGCCGATCACCATCGGCCGCGAGGCGGGCGACGCACTCGTTTCCAGCACGTCGACGACCAAGCTGGGCCGCGGGCTGATCGACTCCGCCGTCCGCGCCCGCGCCGAGGCGTACGTCGATTTCTGCACCAATGTGATCGACATCGTCGCCCCGCTGGTCCCGGTCGTGAAGCCGCAGGCCGCGTTCTTCGAGGAGCTTGGCCCGGCGGGGATGACGGCGCTGGCCGAGGTCATTCACTATGCCCAGGAGAGGGGGCTATTGGTCATTCTCGACGCCAAGCGGAATGACATTGGTTCGACCGCTTTAGGCTATGCCCGCGGGATGCTCGGCCGCGTCGAAAGCGCCTGGGGCGCCGATGCGCTGACCGTAAGTCCGTATCTCGGCGAGGACAGCCTGACGCCGTTTGTCGATGTCGCGAAGGAGCGCGGCGCCGGCCTGTTCGTCCTCGTAAAAACCTCCAACCCCGGCGGCGGCATGCTGCAGGATTTAGAGATCACTCCCGATCCAGAGCGAGCCGGGGCGTCTCGCCCCCGGCGCGTTTACAACGAAGTCGCCAGCCTCGTCGAGCGCATGTCCGCCGAAACGGCCGGCGAATGCGGCTACGGCCTGGCGGGCGCCGTCGTGGGCGCCACCTATCCCGAGCAACTCGCCGAACTCCGCGCCGCAATGCCGCACACCTGGTTCCTCGTCCCCGGTTTCGGCAGCCAGGGCGGCGGCGCGAAAGACGTGGCGCCCGCCTTCGATTCAAATGGCCTCGGCGCGGTGATCAACAACAGCCGCGGCATTATCTTCGCTCACGCCCGCAAAGAGTACGCCCACAAGTACACCGAGCAGCAGTGGCAGAAAGCGATCGAGCGGGCGACGAAGGATATGATCGAGCAATTGGCGGAATGACGAATAATGTCATTCTGAGCGAAGCGAAGAATCTGGCAGCGCGCTAGATCCTTCGCTCCGCTCAGGATGACGTCGCCTGCGCTTCATTCGTCATTCGGGAATTCGCCATTCGTCATTTCTTCTTCCCGTCGTCTTCCCCGGTTTCAAGCACGGCCAAAAACGCCTTCTGCGGGATGTCGACCTGGCCGATCGACTTCATTCGCTTCTTGCCTTCTTTCTGCTTCTCCCACAGCTTGCGCTTGCGGCTGATGTCGCCGCCGTAGCACTTGGCGGTTACGTTCTTCCGCATCGCGGAGATATTCTCGCGGGCAATAATCCGTGTGCCGATCGACGCCTGTAGCGACACCTCGAACATGTGCCGCGGAATCTCTTCCTTGAGCTTCTTGATGATCGCCCGGCCGCGAACTTCCGCGTCGCCGCGGTTGCAAACGATCGACAGGGCGTCGATCCGCTCGCCCTTCACGAGAATGTCCATGCGCACCAGGTCGTCGGCCCGGTAGCCGAGCAGCTCGTAA
>DASVCM010000065.1:0-4359 GCA_036381635.1 Lacipirellula sp. | reverse complement strand
CGATCAGCTACACGGTCCGAGTGATCAACGACGGGCCCTCAACGGCCAAAAGCGTCCAGTTCGTCGACAACTTGCCGGACGGCGTGACATACAAATCGCACACGGTCAGCAAGGGCGGCATCACGCTCAGCCACTCAGGCGGCAGCCTTACGGGCAGCTTCGGCAACATGGCCGCGGGCGAGGTGATCATCGTGACCATCCTCGCCGAGGTGAAGGCCACGGCCACGGGCATCCTGCTGAACGAGGCCGAGGTGAGTGCGCCGGACGAGGAGAACATCCTTAACAACCGCGACGAGGTCGAGACGCCGGTCACGCCGAAGATTGACCTGGCGATCGACAAGATCGACAGCAAAGATCCCGTGAAGCCGGGCGAGCAGTTCACGTACACGGTGACGGTCACGAACAACGGCCCGTCAGGCGCCACGGGCGTGACGGTGATCGACACGCTGCCGGCGACCGGCGTGAGCTACGTCGGGGCCTCGATTCCGGTGAGCGCCTCGGAGGGGATCCTCATTTTCGACCTCGGCAACCTCGCCTCGGGGGCGTCGACGACGTTCACGATCACGGTGCAGGTCGCCAATACCTTCAGCGGCACGCTGCTCAACACGGTCGACGTTTCAGGCAACGAAGAGGAGACCGATTACACGAACAACCAGGACACCGAGCCGACGCTGGTGAAGCTCGACCCGGCCAAACTGGGCGGCCATGTGTATGTCGATAAGAACAACAACGGCGTCTTCGATCCGGGCGAGCGGCCGATTGCCAACGTGCTGATCTCGCTCAGCGGCGTGGACATCCACGGCAATACGGTCACGCAAACTACATCGACCAATGCCAGCGGCGCCTACAGCTTCAACAATCTGACGCCGGGAACCTACAACGTCGTCCAGACGAACCAGCCCAACAGATACCGGGACGGCAAGGATACGCTAGGCCTGACGTTCGATGGCGAAGGGATTCCGATGACGACGCCCAACGGTTTCCCGGCGTTCGATCAGAATGTGGATGACGACCGCGACGGCGATGCGTTCCAGGAAATCAACCTGGACGGCGGGTTCGCTGCGCTGGACTACAACTTCGGCGAGTTGGCGGTGACGACCAGCAAGGTCGATTTCATCCGGCCGATTTTTTATCGCTAAGCCCGGACTCGCTCGCTGGCGCGAGCCGATTAACTCGCGGAGCGAGATGACTACAGTTTGGGACTTTTGTCCGTTCGTGTCCGTTGGCGGCGTAGTGACGGGGCAAAAGTTCGTCGGCGTGCGCGCTCCGCTACCGCGTCGCAGCTAACACGATGGGGAGCGGGTGCGGTAGGTTTTCAAAGAACTAGCAGCGCTGGTGGCCATGGTTGAAGGTAGTGAGTACCGTGGCCACTTTCTATAAAAAGTTTCGACTTTCTGGCGTCGCGCCGGCGATGCTTAGCATCGCGGCTTGTTGGGGCATTCAACGATCGGGCGCGGAGCTGGATTCTGCGCTTCGCGCAGTATGAACCGTCTCAACTGCGTTGCTTTTTGGCAACGTCCGGCGTCTTCCAGCGGCAATCTTGGCCGCTGTGCAAATTTCTTAAGGTTTGTCGCCGCACGACCTTTGTACGCGCACTAGGCTTCCTAATGTCGCGAATCCTTGGGAGCGCGACTCGGCGCTGCACGCCGACTTTTCAACAGAACTTGTCCCCGCGCCCTCAAGCGCCCTTATCACTTGCTCTCGGAGTCCCCGCCATGTCAAACGCCCGCCTGGACACGCGCTCGCGCGCCCTCCGCCCCTTGGCCGCCCTGGCCCTTGTCGCCTGGTACGTCAATCCGACTTACGCGATCGATATCGTCGCGATCGAAGAACATTGGGAGCTGAGCGTCGGCCAGCCCGATTCTGAAAGCAGCGCTCCTCAAGTGAGCATGGTCATGTCGCCGACGGGCCATCTCGACGGCCAATACTTCCTGTTCACGCTCAACCACCACAGCGTGCCGGCGTGGATCCCCGGCGGGCTGCAGGTGCAGTACTGGAACGGCGAGGAAGTGGTCGAGAGCAAAGTCGGCCCGCAAGAAGGTACGCTCTCCAACGCTGACGAAGTCATCACGTGGGTGCAGCGCACCTCGGTGGCCGACGGCCAGATGACGTTCGAGATCAAATCGGGCTCCTCGCAGACCTGGGGCGCCTTCGGCGGCCTCGGCCATCTGAAGTTCGGCGTCAACACCAGCTTAACAAACCTCAACGGCTACAAGCCCGCGGTTTCGATCGAAGGCTCGGGCATCAGCTTCGCCGGCAACCGGGTGAAGCACCTGACGCTGCAGAAGCTGCGTTGGTTCGATTCCACCGGTCAGGTGTATGAGCTGACGGCGCCGATCGACGTGGATGCGGATTTGGATCCTTGAGCTTTCAAGGCCAGTCGCGAAGACGCAAGCGGATGGACATTCCTACTTCACAACTAAGTACGCACGTTTGTTGAGGCTCCCATGTCAATCGGTCGAAAACACGTTTGCCAGGCTCGCCAGCGCCGCGGCGCCATCAGCGTTCTGGCCGCCTTTATGTCGGTGATGGTCCTGGCCATGGTGGCGTTCGCCGTGGACGTGGGCTACGTACTTTCCAGCAAGCAGGAGCTGCAGCGCACGGCCGACTCGGCTGCGCTGGCTGCTTGCTGGGAGTACGCCCGAGGGCTGTCGCAGGGCCAGACGCCGACGGCGGCGATGACCCAGGCCCGCACCGCGGCGGTGAACTATGCCAGCTATAACTCGGTCGGCGGCGTCGATCCGGCGATCGATCAAAACCTGGGCAACTCGGCCACCGGCGACCTCGTGTTCGGGCACATGGTCGACCTGTACGACCCGAGCGCGCCGCTGGTCACGGCGACGCCGAATCTGTACAACGCCGTGCGGCTGAAGGTGCGGCGCGACAAGACGCTCAACGGCGAGACGCCGTACTTCTTCGCCAAGATCTTCGGGCTCACCGGCCAGGGCCTCGACGCGGAAGCGACGGCCGGCTATGCCCGCAGCATTGCCGGGGTGAAGACGCCGGCTGACGGCGGCAATATCGATGTGCTGCCGTATGCCCTGGACTGGGAGACGTGGTCCCACTTGCTGTCTGGCTGCGCCAGCGACCAATGGACGTACAACGCCGGGACGCAAACGATCAGCGCTGGGGCCGACGGAGTCAAAGAGGTCAACCTCTTCCCGCAAGGGACCGGCTCGCCGGGCAACCGCGGCACGGTCGACATCGGCGGCTCGAACAACAGCACCAGCGACATCGCCCGGCAGATCGTCTACGGCATCTCGCCCGGCGACCTGTCCCATCACGGCGGAAAGCTCGAGTTCGATGAGAACGGCGAGCTGGAGCTGAACGGCGACACCGGCATCAGCGCGGGCGTGAAGGACGAGCTGGCGTCGATCAAAGGCAAGCCGCGGCTGATTCCGATCTTCTCGACCGTGGTCGGCCCGGGCAACAACGCCCAGTTCACGATCGTACACTGGGCCGGCATCCGGATTATGGATGTCAAGCTGACCGGCTCGATGAGCTCGAAGCGGGTGATCGTGCAACCTTGCCACATGGTGGTTCAGGGAGCCATCGCCTCGGGATCCCTGACGAGCAGCTACGTGTACACGCCAGTTGTACTTGTGAAGTGAGTTAACAAGACAAAGAAGACGGGCCCGCGAAACACGCGAAAGGCCGCGAAAGTGAACAATTTATCAAGAAACTGCCGGCGGAGCATCTCACGGTGACCAACGGCCGTAATCCCTTTCGCGTCATTTAGCGTGTTTCGCGGGCAATCCCCCAATCGCTGGAAGCCCTTTTTTCAGTCACGCCAGGAACGTACGTGATGAGCACTCGCATCTTGAAGCGAATCCCTTGCGGGTCATTGAAGACTCCACGAAAACAGCGTCCTCGCCGTGGCGTCGCCGCCGTGGAGTTTGCCATCGTCGCGCCGGTATTTTTCCTGCTGATCATCGGCATCGTCGAGATCGGCCGGGCGATGATGGTGCAGCAGGTGCTCATCAATGCGTCGCGCGTAGGCGCCCGGCGGGCGATTACTTTGTCGTCCACCGAGCAAGCCGTGATCGACGCGGTCGAGGAGTATGCCGCCGGCGTCGGCGTGGACGGCGTTACGGTCGCGGTGTCGCCGAACCCGGCCACCGCCGCGGCGGGTGCTTCGATCACCGTCGACGTCGAGATTGGCTACAACCAGGTGAGCTGGCTGCCGGCCCCGTGGTTCATGGGCGGCAAACAGCTCGCGGCGACGTCGGTGATGCGGAAAGAGGGCTTTTAGCGGCGTAATCGCGGAGCCTTCCGTGGCCGTCAACTTATACCTGAACCCGTTGTAACGACGGCCGGCAGCGCTTGTAGCTGCAGTTTCGTGTCCTGAGCTGCGGCCGC
>DASVCM010000064.1:0-6266 GCA_036381635.1 Lacipirellula sp. | reverse complement strand
CCTGGTGCAGCGGCATGCTGCAGCCGCCCGGGTAGGCGAAGATGGTCTTAACCCCGTGGTTTACCAGCGACTGCACCAGAATATCGGCGCCACTGATTAACTCGGTCTTGGTACGGGGTTTTTCGACGGTCGCCACAACTGCACCTCGGAGAGAGTAACGTTTGAATCAATCGTTTGAGTCATTCTGAGCGGAGCGAAGAATCTAGAATTGCGCTAAATCCTTCGCTTCGCTCATGATGCCAGGTTACCGGGCCGCCACTAAGCCCCGGAAATGCCGTAAACCTGTTTATGGTAAACGGCTTACCGCGGGGAAACAACCTTTTCAGGCCAGTGTAGCCCTCTCGCTCCGCGAGAGGGGGGCATCTCGCGGAGCGAGATGACTACACTCCCCGCGGCTAATGGGAGAAACCCCGGCGGCGCGAGGTTCGCCTATTTTGGGCCCGCCTAGCCGTTGACACGTCGCGGAATGGTAAACGAGTACAGCACCACCACCGCGCCGCCGCCCATCAGACTCCAAGGCGCCCAATCCGGCGGGGTAATCACCTTCTGCTGGGCTGCGGGGGAATTCTCGGGCTTCTTGAGCACCGCTTTTTCGACAGCCAGGGCTTCCATCCCCAGCAGGCAACTGTAGGCGCCACACGCCAAAAACAGGGATCGGAACACGATCGCTACTCCTTGCGGATTCGGGAGGGGAGGGCCCGCCGGGACCGTCGGGCGGGCATCGGCGGCGCACGCTGCCGCATCAAGTCCTATCGGCAGCAGTGCTGGCATGCTGAAGGGGCGACGCAGCAGCCGATCCACCGCACGTGGCCGCTGTTACCGGCCGCGACGCTCAGGCCGGTTGTAGCGGGTTCCGCCTTGAGCCGCCTTCCAGCATTCCATAGCATGTCGCCGCCTCTCGACCGCCGCCTATGCGAGACCCGCGCATGCCCGCAAAGCTCACCGTCATCGTTCCCTGCAAGAACGAACGCTCGAACATCGGCCCCTGCCTCGACTCGGTCGCAGGCATCGCCGACGAGCTGCTCGTGGCCGACTCCGGTTCCACCGACGGCACGCTCGAATACCTCCGCGCGCGGGGCGACTGCCGGATCATCGAGCGCGAGTACGTCACCTCCGGCGACTTCAAGAATTGGGCGATTCCGCAGGCCAAGCACGACTGGGTCCTGATCATCGACGCCGACGAGCGCGTCTCGCCGGCTCTGGCCGCGGAGATCCGCCGCATCCTCGACAACGGCCCGCAGTACGACGGCTACTGGGTCGGCCGCAACAACCACCTGATGGGCCATCGCGTGCGGTACACCGATTGGGCCCGCGATCGGTTAATCCGCTTCTTCCGCCGCGAGGTCGGCCGCTATGAAGGCCCCAGCGACCACGGCGACATCCGCGTGACGACTCACCTGTACGGCACGCTCCAAAATCCGCTCGACCATTACACGCTCTGGTCGTGGAGTCACTACCTCAGCAAGTTCGACCGCTACACCCGCGTGCAGGCCGAGCAGTGGTACGCCGCGGGCCGCAAGCCAAGCGTTGGCAAAATGCTGCTCAATCCGATACTTCGCTTCCTGCGCGATTACATCCAGCACCGAGGATTCCTCGACGGCGCAGTAGGCCTGCAGATCGCCTGGATGAACGCCTTCTACAGCTTCATGAAGCAGGCCCGCCTGTGGGAGCTCCACTACGGCCTGAAGCAGAGCGACATCGAACCGCAAGCCATGGCCACGGCAGAACGCCAAGCAGCGTGAGACTCTGTCGTAGCCGCGGGCTAACAGCCCGCTGGTGCACCACGCAATGGCTAGCCAGACCAGTCGGCACTTCCCCGGCGAGCTGTTAGCTCGCGGCTACTCCGGCCGCCTCTGCTACAATGCTCGCCATGAGCGACACCCCGCGCCGCTGGTTCCGCTTCCGCCTTCGCACGCTGCTGCTGCTCACGTTCCTGGCCGTGATCGGCCTCAGCGTGTACTCCTACTGGTCCGATTACCGCGATCAGGCGCTGCGGCGCGAACGCGAGCTGCTTTCACCTGCCCGCGGCGCCCGCTGCACGGTCGTTTTTCGCGGTGACGTGCTCGAGACCAATGGCGCAAATCCACAACCGTACCAGGCGGCCGAAGTTGTGAACCGCTCGGTTCAAGGCGCGCTGGTGATGACGAACGAGCAATGGATCGTTCTTTCCGGGCCGCGCGAGGGGCAGCAACAGTGGGTCCCGCGGGAGAATGTGCTGCTGCTGAAGGTGGAAGCTCCCTAGCAGTTCGGCTATTCCAAGAATCGGCCACCGCCTAAAATCTCTTCGTGGCGACGGAAACCCTTCCGGCCAACGTCGCGGACGCAACCGGCGCGCTCCGCGGTTTGCCCGCTCAACTAGAGTCCCATTCCGGCTTTTCCGACGTGCTCGTGAGTCTGGCCGCTGGCCACTCCGGCACGCTCGGCGGAGTCTGGGGGTCTTCGCGCGCGCTGGTCGCCGCCGCCCTGGCGCGCCGCTGCCCGGCAACGCTTGTCGTGGTACTGCCTCACGCCAACGAGGTCGACCCGCTCTGCGACGACCTCAAGCTTTTCACCGACGCCGACGGCGAGCGCCTGCCCGCCTGGGAAACCGGCGTCGGCGAACGCCTCGTCTACGACGAAACCTTCGGCCAGCGCCAACGGCTCATTAAACGCTTCGCCAAGGACAGCCGCGGGCTAACAGCCCGCCGGAGCCCCGCGATCGTCGTTACCTCCATCCAATCCCTCCTGCAACCCCTCCCCAGCCGCGAGGAGCTCGCCGCCGCCACGCAGCAAATCGCCGTCGGCCAGCGACTCGATCTCGACGCCTTCACCCGCTGGCTCGCCGAGCGCGGCTGCCACGGCACAACCGCCGTCGAGCAACCCGGAGAATTCTCCCTCCGCGGCGGCATCCTCGACATCTTTCCGCCCGACGCCGTCGACCCGATCCGCGTGGAGCTATTCGACGACGAGGTCGAATCAATCCGCGCCTTCGACGTTGAAACCCAGCGCAGCCTCGAAAGCCTCGACGCCGCCGACGTTACCGTCCTCGACTTGAATGCGAAATTCCGCACGCCCTTCACCAGCTACATGCCGGAAGACAGTTGGTTCATGCTCGTAGAACCGAGCGACCTGGATGAGGAAGGGAGGCATTTTCATCGGCGGCTGGAACATCCCGAGGACTACTTCGCCACCTCGACGATCCTCCGCGAAGCCTACAAGTTTCCCTCGGTAACGGCTTCAGGCGTACCGGCCGGTTCGTACGAAACGACGGCTCACTTGCAGTTCGAATCGGTCGAACAGTTCAGCGGAGACGTGGGCCGCGTGCGCACCGAGCTCGATTCGGCCGCCGCCGGGCAGCAGGTTTATCTCGTCTGCGACACCGACGCCGAGGCCGAGCGCCTCAGCGAAGTCTTCGGCGAAACGCGGCTGATGCAGGAAGGCAGGCTTCACTTCGCCCGCGGCCGGCTGGCGCACGGCTTCCGCATGCTATATAGCCCGGCCATCCTGGCCGGGCGAGTTCCGGCGGAACAAGTTGACGAAGCCCCCGATGCTCCGGCCAGGATGGCCGGGCTATCTAATCGTGGGCTCATCCTGATCAGCGCCGCTGAACTCTTCCATCGCCAAGAACTCGCCCGCCCTTCGCAGCGGCCCACCGGCCGCGCGATCGACAGCTTCTTGCAGCTCCGCGAGGGCGACCTCGTTGTTCACCTCGCGCACGGCATCGGCCGCTACCGCGGCCTCAAGCTGCTCGACAAGGAGGACCGCGCCGAAGAGCACCTGGAGCTCGAATACGCCGAAGGGACGCGAATCTTCGTCCCCTCGAGCAAGATCGAGCTCGTGCAAAAGTACGTCGGCGGCCGCAAGGCGAAGCCGTCGCTCGCGAAGATCGGCGGCACGGCGTGGCTCCGTCAGAAGAAGGCGGCCGAACGGGCGGTTGAAGACCTCGCGGTCGACATGCTCAAGCTGCAGGCCGCCCGCGAAGCCAGGCCGGGAATCGCCTTCCCGTCCGACACACCCTGGCAGCAGGAATTCGACGCCGCGTTTCCCTACCAGGAAACGCCCGACCAACTGGCGGCCATCACGGCCGTGAAGGCTGATATGCAACAGCCCAAGCCGATGGACCGACTTCTGTGTGGCGACGTCGGCTTCGGAAAGACTGAAGTCGCGATGCGCTCCGCGTTCAAGGCGATTGACGCCGGCTACCAAGTCGCGGTGCTCGTGCCGACGACCATCCTCGCCGAGCAGCATCGCCGCACATTCACGCAGCGAATGGCGGAATTCCCATTCCAGATCGCCGCCGTCTCGCGATTCTGCACGGCGAAGGAAGAGCGCGAAATCCTCAAAGGGACGGCCGAAGGGAGCGTCGATCTCTTGATCGGCACGCATCGCTTAGCCTCTGCCGATGTGAAGTTTCAGAACTTAGGGCTGGTGATCATCGACGAAGAGCAACGTTTTGGCGTCGCGGTGAAGGAGCGGCTCAAGGCCCTCCGCGCAAGCGTCGACGTGCTGACGATGACCGCCACGCCGATCCCGCGCACCCTCCATATGTCGCTGTTGGGCGTGCGCAGCATCTCGAACCTCGAGACGGCGCCGAAGGACCGCCTCGCGGTCGAAACTCGCATCGCGCGGTTCGACGAGGCGCTCGTCCGCCATGCGATCCTCCGCGAGCTCAATCGCGATGGGCAGGTGTACTTCGTTCACAACCGCGTGCAGGACATTCAAAAGGTCGCCCACGAACTGCAGCGAATCGTGCCCGAGGCCCGCATCGGCATCGGCCACGGCCAGATGAACGAATCCGAGCTAGAAGAGGTGATGCTCGGATTCGTACGGCACGAGTTCGACATCCTGCTCGCCACCACCATCGTCGAGAGCGGCCTCGATATTCCCAACGCGAACACGATCTTCATCGACGACGCCGATCGCTACGGCCTGGCCGACCTCCACCAACTGCGGGGCAGGGTGGGGCGGTACAAACATCGCGCCTACTGCTATCTGCTGGTCGATCAGGCGCGCCACCTCTCGTCGGAGGCGGCCCGCCGGCTGCGGGCGATCGAAGAGTTCAGCCAGATGGGCGCCGGCTTCGCGCTGGCCATGCGCGATCTGGAGCTTCGCGGCGCCGGCAACCTGCTCGGCACCCAGCAGAGCGGCCACATCGCCGCCGTCGGCTACGAGCTCTACTGCGCGCTGCTTGAAAAGACGGTTCGCGAGCTCAAGCAACTGCCGCCGCGCGAATCGGTTGATGTGTCGATCGACCTGCCCGTCGCCGCGTACTTTCCGGAACGATATCTTCCGGACATGCGGACCAAGATCGATCTCTACCGCCGCCTGGCCCGCATCGCCGGCGAAGCCGAGCTCGACGACTTCCGCCTGGAGCTAGCCGATCGCTTCGGCGAGCTGCCGCCGCCGGTGGAGCAGCTTATCGAGCTGGCCCGCTTGCGAATCTGGGCCCATCGCCGCAAGCTCGAGGCGGTTCACTTGGAAGGCAAGTATGCGGTCCTTACCTATTCAAACCGTACGGAACTGAACCGGCTCGTCACGCGCAGCGGAGGGCAACTGCGCGTGGCCGACGCCCGCAGCGCATATCTGCCGCTGGATGGCCAGGCTGCCGACCCTGAGGCGGTGCTGGCACGGCTG
The DNA here is from genome assembly GCA_036381635.1 of Lacipirellula sp. Lineage (GTDB taxonomy): Bacteria > Planctomycetota > Planctomycetia > Pirellulales > Lacipirellulaceae > Lacipirellula. The sequence continues at coordinate 653 of DASVCM010000064.1, read as the reverse complement.
AAATCCCTCTTGCGGCCGGAAGCGATCGCTTCCTAGAATCCCGCCGCTTTGGCGTGGGCGCCGTGCACAGTCCGGCGGGCATGGCTCCAGGCTTGAAAGGCCGCGCTGTGATAGCCCAGCACGAAGTGCTGGGTTTCGCACGGTCGTAGTCAACCGAAGCCCTGAAAGGGCGCGCCTACGTCAGCAGAATCGTAAGCGCGCCCTTTCAGGGCTAACAATTCTTGTCCCCTAAACACCCAGGGCTGCGCCCTGGGCTATCAGAGCGCGCCCTTTCAGGGCTGATACCGTCTGCGGCGGTGCATGCCCAATTGAACTCGACCTATCACTATTTGAAGAGCAACGGCGTGCGTCGACTGCCCGCTCACATCCTGCTCGTCGCAACGGTTGCAGCCGCTATAGCGCCGACCGCGTCGGCTCAATCTTCATTCGATGCTCCCCCGGTCCCAAACGCGGCTCCGCCGACGCCGGCGGTTCGCGGCCTGCACGATCCGTCGCAAACCATCAACACGCCGGCCGCTCCGGCGGGCATAGCTAACGCGCCGGCCGCAACGTTTGTCGCTCCTGGCAGTACGACGCCGAACCAGCCGACCGCAGCCTCGACCGCGGTGGTTTCGGCGACGGCTATTCCCGACGACGCCAAACTTGTTGAAGGG
>DASVCM010000063.1:0-7545 GCA_036381635.1 Lacipirellula sp. | reverse complement strand
CCAGCGGCGACTCGGGGCACACGAGCAATTGCTGCAACTGCTCGCGGGTCAGCAGTCCATTCTCTAGGAGTTCAATCGCGTATCGCCCCGCGTTTTCCGCCGGACCAATGGCTGGCAAATAGTTCGCGTGGTTCTCCTGATACTTGAACAGCGCCGCGCCGAAGGTGCGAAGATTGTTCTGGCAGAAGCTGCGACGGGAGGCGTCGCGGCTCTCGACCAGCGCCGGAATCACCAGCAGGACGACCATCGTCAGTACGCCGCCGCCGACGGTCAGGTCGGCGATGCTCCAGCGGCGCGAGCCGCAGCCGCACGCGTTTGCCGCAGAGAACACTGGCGCCGGCGTATGCCGCCGCTTCTTCTTCGTTTGCCGACGAGCTTCAATGATCTCGTCGGAATTCTCGACCAGGTGGCAGGTCTTTGTCACCAGGTCCTGCGGAGGCTCCTCGACGCACTTACAAGGGTCGCCGCAGTCGGCCAAGCATTCCTCGATCCGCCGCTTCTCGCGCTGCCAGGCGAAGTCGGTGGCCAGCTTTTCCTCGACGGCCGCCCGGCGCTGCGGCGGCAGGTCGTCCATCAGATAGGCGAGGATTTCGTCAGTCATCGCGGTGGTCCCCCCGCGCGGCACACTTCCAACTCTCCATTTAGCCGCGGGGCTCGCCCTGCGGAGCCGCCGCGAGCGGCGCGGCTAAATGGCAATACTAGAGCGGCCAAAAAAACAAGCCTGCCGCGCGGCGCGGCAGGCTTGGCGAAAACTAGCTTGTTGCGACGCGCGCCAACGGCCACGCGCCGCAGGGACTCGTTACGAACGGCCGGCTGGCTGCCATTCACGCCACGATTGGCCGAGGCGCCCGATCGCGGCATGCAGACGGCTCTTGACCGTTCCGACCGGCACCGACATGACCTTGGCTGCGTCACGGTACTTCATCCCCTTGAAGTACACCAGGTTCACCGCGTTGCGCAGCGGCTCGGGCAAGGCCTCGACCTCGCCGCGAACCCACGCGCTTTGCTCGCTCCCTTCGGCCGCGAGCGACGGGTCGCCGGCGTTCCCAGCCACCAGGTCGATCAGCGCGCCCAAGGACTCGCCGGTCGCCGCTTGCGGCTGGTTCAAGCTCAGGCGGCGATGCCTGCGGTTGCGCCGCTGGGCGTCGATCGCCTGATTGGTTGCGATGGTGTAGAGCCACGGGCGGAACTTCCGACCCTGCTCGAACGCATCTCGTTTCACATGGATCTGCAGGAAGGTGGCCTGGAATACATCCTCTGCCAACGTCGCGTCGCCCAGGAACCTCCGCAGATAGTTATATAATTCTCGCTGGTAGCGAGAGACCAACTCATTGAAAACCGTAGGATCGCTCGATGCGCGGTACGACTCGAACAGTTGCTCGTCACTCTGCTCGTCCGGGGCGGCCACTGCGGCCGCTACTGATTGCGAGTCCAGCTCACCCTCGAAACGATCTCGTTCTTCCTTGGTTCGTCTAGCCATAGTTACGAACTCCTCAAAAAGAGAGTTCGACGCTAAACCGGCAGAAAGTCCTTTCTCCCGGCCGTCCCTGATACCTTCCGCCGACCCTCGCATACTAACAGGTGCATTTCCATGGGTCGCGGAAACTGAGCCGTCTTCCCTGGCGTCCAACGGCCTACAGCCGGGAAAATGATTTGCCCGACCACGCATCGAGAAGTTGATTGCCCCTCCCCGTTGCGATCCATTTTAGAGCAACTGGTATGCCGGGAAAGAGAATATGGGCGCACGCGCCCGGTGCTAGCGGCCCGGCAAGATGGTCCCCTGTATGGGTTTACGTCGCGTCCGGAAAGCCGGTTCGGTCCCATTTCCGAACCTGGCCAGACCTGCCAAAAGTGCAGGATGTACAAAAACGGCAGGACCGATTCGTCTCGGATTTGGAAGCGCGCGTGTTCAATTCTGCGGCACTGCCGGCCGCTCCGCCGAGGGTCCTAACGACGGCCGCAAAAAGGCACAAAAGACGCAAAAAAGGAGCGTGCAGATCAGGCTTCTTCCAGGTCCGAAAGTACGTACTTTTTGATGTAGAACTTTGGGGCTCCGAAGTTGATGAGTAGGCCATGCTCAATTCGTGAGGAACGAAGATAGCCCAAGAGCTGAGCGACGTGGTCATCACAAACTGAGTTGCAAGCCTTCAACTCTACGATGATCTGGCTTTCAACGAGGAGGTCGGCGCGGTAGTCGCCAAAGACGGTTCCATCTTCGTCATAAACTACCAGTTGCCGCTGCTGTTCGACATTGACGCCTAGCTTTCTTAGCCGATGCGCCAACGCATTCTCATATACCTTCTCCAAATGCCCGTGGCGATGATACTTGTGAATGGCAAAAAACCAGTCTCGCGCACTAAATCACACACCTTGAACACATCGAAGCTCGATTCATTCATCTCTTGTCTCCCTTTTTTGCGCCTTTTGTGCCTTTTTGCGGCTGTTCTAAATCCGCGCCACGCGGTTGCCGCCAAGCTTGCGGACGAGGCGGCGGGACTCCAGCACGCTCACCGTCGATAAGACGCGATGAATAGGCATCTCGCACGCGGCGGCGACGTCGTCGAGGATCGAACCGGTTGGCTCAATCGCTTGAAGCACGGCATGCTCCAGGTCGTTCAGCTTCAACTCGGCGGCGACGCGGATGTTGCCGCCACGGTGGTCGGGCGCCGCTTCCGCTAAGGGGCCAAGCTCTTCCAACACATCATCAACGCACGTCACGAGCTTCGCGCCGTCTCGCAACAAACGGTGCGGGCCGCTCGAACCGGGGCTGTCGACCGGCCCAGGCACGGCGAAGACCTCGCGGCTTTGTTCCATCGCGTGCCGGGCGGTAATCAGTGCCCCGCTGCGCATCGCGGCTTCGACGACGATCGTGCCCATCGTCAGCCCGCTGATGATCCGGTTCCGCTGCGGGAACATCCCGCTCAGCGGCGGCATCGTCGGCGCCGCCTCGCTCAGCACCGCCCCTTGAGCGGCGATCTCTTCGGCCAGCTTCACATGCTCCGGGGGAAACGGATTGAGCACGCCGCTGGCGAGCACCGCAATCGTGCGGCCGCCGGCGTCGAGCGCCGCCCGATGAGCCGCGCCGTCGATACCGCGCGCCATGCCGCTGACCACCGTGATGCCCGCCCGAGCCAGCCCGGCCGCCAGCCGCTCGGCCTGCTTCTTGCCGTAGTGCGTCGCCCGGCGCGTGCCGACGATCGCCACCGCCATCTGGTCGGCAGCCTCCAGCGCGCCGCGAACAAACAGCACGCCCGGCGGATCGGGAATCTCACGCAAAGAGCGCGGATATCCAGACCACTCCGGCAGGAGAATCGTCAGCCCATGCTCCGCGGCAATAGCGAGTTGGGCGTCGAGCTGCACCTCGTGCCGGGCGTTGACGATCCGCCGCGAAATCTTCGGACCAATGCCCTGAACGTCCTGCAGGTCCGCCTCGCCCGCCGCGAAGACGGAAGCCGCATCGCCGAATCGCTCCAATAGTCGCCCGCGAAGGATTGGCCCCACATCGGGCGTCAGCGCGAGCAGGATTTGTGCTCGGGCGTCGTCATCGAGGCTCGCGAGATTCGAAGAAGCCATGGCACGTTGAGCAGCGCAGAATGTCGACGCGTTGCCATCGAAAAGACAGGCCTGAAAGGCCGCGCTATGATAGCCCAGGGCGCAGCCCTGGGTAAACGGATGGCGCGAGGGTCATAGCCCTGTAAGGGCGCGCTAAGGAGGCCACGCCAATTAGCGCGCCCTTACAGGGCTAGGGATGGTATTTCGCGCAATTCCCCAGGGCTGCGCCCTGGGCTGTCGCAGCGCGCCCTTTCCGGGCTGAAGAAATCGCTCGATCAGGACAAACTCATACTTCCAGCGAGGCCAGCACGTCCTCTTCGCGGACGTTATCAACAAGTTCGACATGCCCGATCCGATCGGGCAGGATGAATCGGAGCCGGCCGCTGGCGACTTTCTTATCACGGTACATCAGCCGCAGCAGCTCCTCGCCATCCGCCTCCGGCGGCTTGGTCGTGAGTTCTAGTGCTTCGAGCAGCGCGTTGTGACGCTCGACGACAGCCTCATCCACTCGCCCGAGGCGTTGGGCGAGACGAATCGCGCACCGCATCCCGGCGGCAATGGCTTCGCCATGCAAGAGCTCCTCATACTCGCCAAGCGCCTCAAACGCATGGCCAAACGTGTGGCCGTAGTTCAACACGGCGCGGAGGCCGGTGATCTCGCGCTCGTCCTGCTCGACAACGTCGGCCTTCAACCGGCACGAGCGCTGGACAATATGCGTCAACACGTTTGGATCCTTGCGATTGATCGCATCGACGTTCGTTTCGAGATACGCAAAGAATTCCGCGTCGAGGATGACGCCGTACTTCACTACCTCGGCCAGACCCGCCCGATATTCGCGATCGGGGAGTGAATCAACCACGCCCACGTCAATCAGCACGCCGCGCGGCTGCCAGAAGGCGCCGACCATGTTCTTGGCGCCCGGCAGATTCACGCCGACCTTGCCGCCGACCGAGCTATCGACCTGAGCCAAGAGCGTCGTCGGGACCTGGAAGAACTCCAGCCCGCGGGCGAACGTCGCAGCCACGAAGCCGGCCAGATCGCCAATCACCCCGCCGCCGATGGCGACGACAATCGACTGCCGATCCGCCCCTTCGGCGAGCATCGCGTTCCACAGGTCGTCGGCCACTTCGGTCGATTTACTCGGCTCCCCCGGCTCGGCGACCAGCAGGTTCACTTCCCAGCCATCGCCGACGAGGGCGTCGCCAACGGCGTCGGCGTAAAGCTGCTCGACCGTCGAGTCGGTGACGATCAGCGCATGCTCCGACCCGGTCCGCCGCCGCAAGAAATCAGGCAGCGCCGCCAAGTTGCCGCTGCCGATCTCGATGTCGTAGCTCCGCTCGGCCAGCGAGACGCGAACGGTTTGAATGTCTCTGGCCACGGCTACCTCAAGGCGCGCTTGCAGCCCCGGGGCTTTGCCCGGGGGTTGAACTGCGGTGGATTGTCTACTCGCGGGGCGACCCCCGGGCGGAGCCCGGGGCTGCACGTGGTGCGTGCTAACTCAAGCGCTGGATGTCTTCTGCGGTGACCACAATCCGCCGGCAGAAGCCCGTGTGGACTCGCACGTACTCCAAATGGGCCGCCTCGGCCGGCTTCGCATGCAACGCGTACGCGATCCGCGTCCGCTCCTCCAGCGGCATGTCGGCGTACTCGTCCGGCCAGACCGTCTCGGTTTCCATGACCAGCGCTTCGCGATAGGGGTCGTACGGGTCCGCCATAGCGTTCATAAATGACTGCGAGTGGTTAAGGGCCGCGGAAGCCGCCAGTATACTAGCGGCGGCGCCATGCGAAAGTCTGTCACGTAGCCCCCGGCGAGTCGCCGGGGGCCCCTGGAGTTCGAATGCAAGTTTCCGGACGGCTGATCATCCTCGCGGCCTTCGCTCTGGCCATCGTCATGTCCGGCGGGGCATGGCTCTATCACTATTCGCAAGTTCGCCAGATCGCGGCCTTCTGGGGCCACCCCGCCGGCCGGCTGTTGGTCCGCGGACCCGAAGTCACGTTCTTTGAGCTCGGGGAGATCGGCGACGAGCCTTCCGCCATCGGCGTCCTCGCGGGTCGGCCAATTGAGTCGCAAACCGATCTCAGCGCCAAAGAAGGCCTCGTCCATCTGCGACACGTCTTCTACTACGATGCGAACTTCACCTGGAAGGATCGCCGGCGCGAACCGGTCAACGCCACGGACTGGGCCTATGCCGTCCGCTTCGCCGAAGGGGATCAGGAGTTGTTCGTGCTGCTTCGCGACGACTTCGCCCGCGTCGGCAAGCTCGCAGGCGATCAGGTCGACGCCCTCCCCGCCCCGCGGATTGCCGACTCCGTTCAGGAATATCTGACCGACATCGGCGTGATAAACCGCGAAGCGGCGCCACGCTAGCACGACGTCCCGAGTGGCCTGGAGAGCGCTTTGCGCCCCTCCTATACTCCGCAGCCCGTTACGGCCGACCAATAGCCCCGACCTAGCCAGGTCGGGGCTAGTACAGCGTTTGAGTTTGGAGCTGCGCGATGCGATCGATTGCGATTATCAACCAGAAGGGCGGCGTCGGCAAAACGACGACGGCCGTGAATCTCAGCGCCGCGCTTGCCGCCAGCGGGCTCCGCGTTGGATTGATCGATCTCGATCCGCAGGCTCACGCCTCGCTCCATCTCGGCCTCGGCCCGGAGCGCGACCTAGCGAATACCTACGACCTGCTCACCGGCAACAAGCCGCTGGCAGAAGTCTGGCATTCGGCGCAAGAAAACCTCTGGGTAGCGCCATCGCACATCGATCTGGCGGCGGCCGAAGTGGAACTGGCCGGCGTCGTCGGCCGCGAGCTCATCCTGCGCGACGCGCTGGCCGAATGTGCCAACGGACCGGAGTTCGACTTCGTCCTGATCGACTGCCCGCCGTCGCTGGGTATTCTCACGATCAACGCCCTGTCGGCCGTCCAGGACGTGTTCCTGCCGCTGCAGCCGCATTACCTCGCCCTGCACGGCTTGAGCAAGCTGCTCCACACCATCGACCTGGTCCGCCGGCGGCTGAACGATCGCTTGCGTCTGGCCGGCGTAGTGCTCTGCCTGTACGACGCCGCAACCCGTCTGGCGGCAGAGGTGAGCGCCGACGTGGCGACGTTCCTCAACGAAGCAGGCGAGCGGCAAGAAACGCTCCAGCACGCCCGGCTCTTCCAGGCGCGCATCCGCCGCAACATCCGACTGGCCGAGGCCCCGAGCTTCGAGCAATCAATCTTCAGCTACGCCCCACAATCGGCCGGCGCCGAAGACTACCGCGCCCTCGCCGACGAAGTCCTCGCCATGTACTCGAGGCTCGCACTACCGCAAGCCGCCTGATGGCAGCCCGGCCTCTGCGGCGTTGCAAACTACCACAACTCCGGGCCCGCGGTTTTCAGGCCTGAAAGGCCGCGCTAGCGCGCCCTTTCAGGGCTAAGGCTTCGCAATCGACAGCTCACCGAGGACTTGCAAGCTTATGCAATTGCTATCGCGGCGTGAGCCGCGGTTATTGCAGCCCCCGGCTTCGCCGGGGGGTAAGTCTCCACTAGGACAAACTCTGTCCCGGTGGAGAGCGACCCCCGGCCAAAGGCCGGGGCTGCAATTCATCGCGATAGCATCTGGCATAAGCTTGTCTGCCCGGGGGTCGCGCACCATTGGAACTACGCCCGCCCTGATGGAAAGCGATCCCCCGGCAGAGCCGGGGGCTGCAAGGATCTACATCCTTTGGGATAAGATTATCCCCAATGCCCACGCCGCCCGACGATCTCGAAGCCGCCCTCGAAGCCCAGCAGATGCTGCTGGAAACCAGTTTGCCCCTGGCGTTCGAAACCTACGACGACGCCCTCAATCGGAAGGTGAAAGCTCCCGTCGTCGTGCTCCTCGACTGCGAAGACGCCATCGGCGGCGAGATCGCCCGCGCATGGCTCGGCGACGAAGCGGTGGAAGACGCCATCGCCCATCATGCCGCGAGCGACCCGTCGGAAGACGAGACCACCGTCTTCGCCTACGCCTTCT
>DASVCM010000062.1:0-2048 GCA_036381635.1 Lacipirellula sp. | reverse complement strand
GGCTCATTGGCAAGTGCGATCCAGCCCGGGCAGCCGCCCTTGGCTAGGATCTCCTGAATCTGCTCACTCAGGGCGAGATTGCCGTATGAAGGTGCGTTGGCATCCGAAATCTTCTTATGTGGACTCCCGGACTCGTCAGCCGGTCGCCACCAGTAGCCCAGGAGGGCGGCGATCAGAAAGATGGCCGCGGCGCGCAGGGCGGCGCCCCGCGGGCGAGCGCGGCGCAAGCAGCTAGCACGTTCGTCAAAGTTTGCCGACACGACATCCTGCATCGAACCATCGTGCACGGACGATTGAGAAACCCTTCCGCAGGCCGCATAGTTTGCCAGCGGGACACATAGCCGAGCCATCCTGGCTCGGCGAATTCGCCCGGCCAGGATGACCTGGCTATATAAGCTGGCGAAACCCTAGCGGTTGTGCGCGGAATACTGCCGCGGCGTTGATTGCATTGTCGATGCAACGGGAGGAGTCGCCAGGTTTCATGTGAATGGCGGCTGTATGCAGGGGGATCACCGGTGCCCTTCCGCCGCGCGAGGTTGGCGATTGCGATCGTTTGCTGGGGGAGCGCGTGCGCGCTTCATGGCGACGAGCCGCAGCTCGCGCCGCTGCCGCCGACCGAGCACGTCGCCTTACAGCTTCCGGAGGCCGTGTCGCGGCCAGCCGCCGATGAGGCCCCAGGCTTAACGCTCGCCGAGGTCGAAGAACTGGCGCTGTCATTCAATCCCACGCTTGCCGAGGCGGCGGCGCGAGTTCGCGCGGCGCGAGGCGAGCAACTGCAGGTCGGTTTGCCGCCGAATCCGACATTTGGCTACATGGGGAGCGAAATCGGCAACGAAGGACACGGCGGCCAGCAAGGCCTGGTGGTCGGCCAGGACTTCATCCGTGGAAACAAGCTTGGACTGAACCGGGCCGTTGCGGCACGCGAGGCGGAGCGGCGGGAGCAGGTGTTCGCCGCGCAAGAGCGACGGGTGCTCACTGACGTGCGCATCGCCTTCTACGACGCATATCTTGCGCAGCGGCGCGTTGAGCTAAGCCGTAAATTGCAGGAGATCGGCGAGCAGGCGGTGGCTACGGCCGGGGCGCTCATCGAGGCTCAGGAGGGCCGCCGAACGGACTTGCTGCAGTCGGAGATCGAAGGCCAGCGCGCCGGCATCGCACTGGCGCAGGCCGAGAGCAACCTGACCGGCGCGTGGCGGCGATTGGCAGCGCTCATTGGTCAGCCGGAATTGCCGGCGCAACCGCTGGCGGCCGACGTCGACTTGCCGCGCTGGCAAGCAACGTGGGACGAAAGCTACGAGCGGTTGCTGCGCGAGAGTCCGGAGATCGCCGAAGCTCAGGCGGAGGTCGATCGTGCGCGGGCAGCGCTGGCTCGAGCGTGCGCCGAGCCGATTCCAGACGTTAATGCTCAGGCGTCGGTCCAATACGATGATGCGACGGACTACACCGTGGCCGGAGCGCAGGTGACCGTGCCGCTGCCGATATGGAATCGAAATCAAGGCGGCATCGCGCAGCGGCAGGCGGAACTGGCGGCGGCGCGGCGGCGGCTTGAAGCCGTCGAGCGGCGGCTGCAGCATGAGCTGGCCGAACAGTTTCAAAAGTATGAGACGGCGCTCGCCCGCGTGAACGCCTTCCGCGACGGCATTCTCAGCCGCGCGCAAGAGAATCTCGACCTGATAATGAAGGGCTATCGGGCTGGCGAGCTGGCTTTTCTCGACCTCCTGACCGTCCAGCGGACCTATTTTCAGGTAAACTTGGAATATCTGAGCGCCCTGGGCGATCTGAATGAAAGCGTCCAGATGCTCCATGGGCTGCTGCTGGCTCAGAGCTATAATGGGAGCGGTTCGTCAAACTGATCGCCGTGGTTGGCGGTTGGCCCCCGGTCAGTGACCGGGGGCTAAGTGGCGTTTTCGCTGGCCTTAACCTCACATGCATTTGGTAGCTTCCGCTGTTACTGCGTTTGCGCTGTTGGCCCATGCGGTTTTGGGCTGCTGCTCGCATCATGCGCATGCCGCGGCGCCCTCAGGCGACGCGCCGCCGGCGGTCGAATG